>NZ_CAXYKL010000285.1:0-5919 GCF_964277725.1 uncultured Novosphingobium sp.
ACCCGGACCGGAGCGGGCAATCGCGGCTGCGCGCGGGCGCGGCCAACTTGCTGGCCGACGTGCTGGAATCGCTCGACCCCGAACGGCTCGGCACCCAGGTCCGCGCCGGGCTGGTGCATCAGCTGGAGAAGATCGAGCTGTCGCCGCTGCTGGGCCAGATGCTCAGCGCCGCGATCGCAGACCGGCGACACCTCCCCTTGCTGGAAGGCGCGATCCGCTGGGCGGGCAATGCGCTGGAAGCCAACGAGGACCTGGTGCGCGCGATGATTCGCGAGCGGGCCAATTCGCTTCTGCGCTTTGCCGGGCTCGACACCCGCCTCGCCAATGCGGTGCTGGACGGGCTGTACAAGCTGCTGGCCGAAATGGTGGTGCAGCCTGACCATCCGCTGAAGCTGAAGATCGAGACGATGATGGAGGAGCTGGCGCACAACCTGGTCCACGATCCCGCCACGCGCCTGAAGGTAGAGCGCGCCAAGCTGGACCTGCTGGCCAATCCTGCCGTCAGCGAATGGTGGCAAAGCGTGTGGGAGCGGCTGCGCCGTTCGCTGATCGAGGCGGCGCGCAATCCCGATACCGCGCTGGGCACGCGCATCACCGGCATGTTGGGAGAGCTGGGGCAGGCCTTGCGGCAGGACCCGGCGCTGCAATTGCAGATCAACCGCTTTGCGCGCCGCACGCTGGTGGGCGTCGTCTCCCGCTATGGCGACGAGATCGTGCGCATCGTGTCGGAAACGGTGAAGCGTTGGGACGCGCACACCGTCACCGCCCGGATCGAGGGTGCGGTGGGGCGCGACTTGCAGTTCATCCGCATCAACGGCACGCTGGTGGGGGGGCTGTTCGGCCTCGCCATTCATGCCGTGGAGCGCTTTTTGTGATCGAGACGCCCTTGCTGCAGACTGAGCGGTTCGACTTGTGGCAACCGCGTGGGCCGCAGGACGTGGCCGCGCTGTGCAACCTGATCTCCGATGAAAAGACGCGGCGGTTCCTGGGGCATGCCCGTGCGGAATTACCGGCGCAGTGGGAACGCTTCATGCGCAATGCCGGATCGTGGGCGATCTATGGGTACGGCGTGTTCCAGGTCCGCCCGCGTGGTGACGAAGATCTGATCGCCAGCATCGGCGTGTTCCATTCGTGGCGTGGTTTCGATCCCAGCATGAATGACCAGCCCGAGGCCGGATGGATCGTCCGCCGGGACTGGTGGGGCCGGGGCGTCGCGGTGGAGGTGATGCGCACGGTGCTGGCATGGTTCGATGCCACCCATGCCGCGCCCCGGATCGTCGCCATGATCGATCAGGGCAACACGGCTTCGGTAAAGGTGGCGGGCAAGCTGGGCTTCGCGCGCTATGGAGGATTTACCGATCCCGATGGCACGACGCTGGATATGTTCGAGCGGGTGCGCTGACGCGTGATGATCGGGGGTAGAGTTGAGGGTTGAGGGTTGAGGCGGACGAGGCCTCCGACCCCCCCCTCCGTTCGTGTCGAGCGTAGTCGAGACACGGTAGCGCCGCCTCAGCGTGTGTCTCGACTTCGCTCGACACGAACGGGACAATACATGCGAACCAAAGGGGCTAACCCCCTAGTGCGATCTGCCCTAGCACTTAGCCGCAATCCAGTTCGTAAAAGTCGACGATGTGCTTCCAGCCTTCCTCGGCGGTTTCGCACCAGCGGAACAGGTCGGTGTCGTTGGCGTTGATCACGCCTTCCTCCGCCAGCGCGTCGAAGTTCACCACGCGGTTCCAGTAGTCCTTGCCGTAAAGCAGGATCGGGATCGGCTTCATCTTGCCGGTCTGGATGAGGGTCAGCAGTTCGAAGAATTCGTCGAACGTGCCGAAGCCGCCCGGGAACACGGCTACCGCGCGCGCGCGCAGCAGGAAGTGCATCTTGCGCAGCGCGAAGTAGTGGAACTGGAACGAGAGGCTGGGCGTCACATATTCGTTGGGCGCCTGCTCATGCGGTAGCACGATGTTGAGACCGATGGACTCCGCCCCCGCCTCGGTCGCGCCGCGATTGGCCGCTTCCATGATCGAGGGCCCGCCGCCCGAGCAGACCACGAACTGGCGCATGTCCTTTTCCACGATGGCGCACTGGCTGGCGGTGAAGGCCAGCTTGCGCGCTTCCTCGTAATAGTGGGACTTGGCGATCAGCCGTTCCACCACCTTGGTGCGCTCGGGCGTGGTGGCGGTGGCGCGCACCGCTTCGACGTGCTCGGGCGAAGGGATGCGGGCAGAGCCGTACATCACCAGGGTGGAGCCGATGCCCGCTTCTTCCAGCAGCATCTCGGGCTTCAGCAGCTCCAGCTGAAAACGCACGGGCCGCAGCTCGTCGCGGAGGAGAAATTCGGAATCGAGGAACGCCAGGCGATAGGCCGGGTCCTGCGTCTGGGGGGTGGTGCTGGCCTTGGCTTCGGCGAAGCCGGCTTCCTGCTGGGCCTTGTAGAAACGGCCTTTGGTGAGGTTCTTGTCGTCTGGTTCAGTCATATGTGCGCACATGGCAATTGCCTCGCGCCGCGTCGAGGGCAAAGCGACGGTGACCCCCTCCGTCATGCCCCTGCGGGTGATGGGGGAACCGGCATCGCCCCGCGCGCCTTACCTTCCTGAATGCATGACCCGATCGCCCGATTTATCCGCAACCTGCTGTGCTATGGCCAAGACGTCCACGCGGTGGCCGATGCGGCGGAGGCCGCGCCACGCGATGCCCAGCTGAACGCCTTCGCCGCCGCCACCTCGCTCTTCGGCATGACCCCGGCCTCGCACGAGGCGGCGGACCCGTACCTCGACCGGGCACAGGGTGCGGCGACCGGCAGGGCCGAACGGGCGCTGGTCGACGCGGTGCAGGCCTGGCGCGCGAATGATCGGCCCGCCGCCATCGTGCACTTCCGCCGGCGGCTGGAACTGCGGCCCGATGATCTGGCCACCTCCAAGCTGTGCCAGCTGCTGCATCTGGACCTGGGTGACTTTGCCGGCATGGTCGATACGATCGAGACGACATTGCCGCACCATCGCGGCAATCACTACGTCACCGGCCAACTGGCGTTCGCGCTGGAGGAGGCCGGAGAGCCGCAACGCGCCGCAGACCTTGCCCGGCGCGCGGTGGACCAGGCGCAGGCGGCGGACGCGGACGATCCATGGTCGATTCACGCGTTGCTTCACGTCCACCATCGCCGGGGCGAGCGAGCGGCGATCATCGCGCTGGTGCGCCGCCATGCCCCGCTGTGGGAGCGGTGCGGCACGTTCATGGCGCTCCACGCCTGGTGGCATGCCGCGCTGGCGATGCTCGATCTGGACGATCTGGATGGCGCTCTGGCGGTGTACGATGCGCATATCGGCCCAAGCGATCCCGCGTGCGTGCAAAGCCTGGTCGCGCGCGTGTCCCTGCTGGAGCGGCTCCGGCTGCGCGGCGTGGATGTGCGGGATCGCTGGCCGGCGTTGGAGACGGGACTGGGCCAGCGCGCGGCCGACGGTATCAACGGCTTTCTGGATGTGCATTACGCCTATGGCCTGGCGCGAACCGGAGCGGTGGCCGAGGCGCGGGCGGCGATCGAGGGGCTTGACGGGCTGGCTGCGGCAGCAGCCCGGGCGCTGGTGGATCACGCCAGCGGCAATTACGACGCCGCGGCCTGCGCATTGGCGGCGCTACGCCCGCTGCTGGTTCGGCTGGGCGGCAGCCATGAGCAGCGCCAGCTTTACGAACTGATCGAGCTGGACGCCGCCTTGGCAGCCGGTCGACGCGAGCAGGCGCTGGCTCTTCTTCGCGATGGCGGCGCGGCGCGCCCTGCCTGGCAAAACCGGCTGGAAGCTGAACTCCTGACAGGGGAACGCCCAGCGCGGCGGGCCTGAAAACGGCAAAGGCCGCCCGAACCATGCCTGGTTCGCGACGGCCCTCATCCGGCTGAATTGCGCGTCACTTCAACTTACGCGTCGTCCGATGTCTTGACTCATTGGGGCGGTACGGCTCCGGCGGGCGGCGGTGGGGGCGGCACATCGCCCATGCCGGGAGCGGGCGCGCCCGGTGCGCCAGGAGCCGCATCCATACCCGGCGGCGGGGGAGGCGGCGGCGTCTGCCCGCAGGCTGCACCACCCGGTGGCGGCGGAGGGGGCGGCGGCGGTGCGAAACCGGGGCCCCGTCCATCGGGGCCAGGGCCGCGCCCATCGGGGCCAGGACCACGTCCGTCAGGACCACGTCCATCGGGGCCGGGACCACCGGGGCCATGTGGACCGCGCGGGCCGGGTCCCACTTCCATCACGCGGCCTTGCGGATCGACCAGGTAGGAGGCGCGCAGCTGGCCCTCATCATAACGGCCCTGCACCATCAGGTCGCTGCCGGTGGTGAGGTTGCGCGCGGCGTCGCGCCCGGCGTCCACCATCGCGCGGCCGCTGGCATCCTGCAGCAGCACCCGATCGCCATAGACGCCCGCGACTTTGCCCTTCACCGTGACGATGCCCTGCTTGGCGGGCAGCTTGGCGATGTCGGTTCGGATCATCGGTGCCATCTGCACCGCCGGGCGCGTCATCGAGACGGCTCCGGCGCCGCCGGCAAAGCCCAGCGCGAGTAGTATCGCCGCACCGCTCGCCAGCCTGGTGCGGGTCGAAAGTTTAGGTAACCGCATGAAAAAACTCCTTCGTGTTCTGACGAGGATGTTTTTAGCCGATTCACCCCCCACCACGCTGAACCGGGGCGTTCAGATTGCGTTTAACCCCGCGGAGTAGCCGCCGATCATGCGTATCCTGCTGGTAGAAGACGATCCCGATCTCGGCCCCGCGATTGCCAAGGCGTTGCGGGCGGAGAATTGCGCCGTCGATCTGGTGGCCGATGGGATCGACGCGCAGCACCTGGGCGATACCGAGCGATACGACGCCGCCGTGCTCGATCTCGGCCTTCCGGGGCATGACGGCATCGCCATCCTTCGCGCCTGGCGCGAAGGCGCGCGCGGGCTGCCCGTGCTGATCCTCACTGCGCGCGATGGCTGGTCGGACAAGGTGGCCGGCTTCAAGGCCGGGGCGGACGATTTCATGACCAAGCCGTTCCGGATCGAGGAGCTGATGATGCGCCTGCGCGCGCTGGTGCGCCGCGCCAGCGGCCACGCCGCGGCCCGGATCACGTGCGGCCCGCTGGTGTTCGATAGCCAGACCGGCCAGTTCGAGCTGGAAGGCCTGCCGCTGAAGCTGACGGCTCTGGAATGGCGCGTCCTGTCCACCCTGATGCTGTCCAAGGAGACGGTAATCGCGCGGCTTGATCTGCTGGAACGGGTCTACGAAGGCGATGCCGAGGTTGATTCCAACAGTCTGGAAGTGATCATCGGCCGCCTGCGCAAGAAGATCGGGGCGGACCTGATCGAGACGGTGCGGGGCCGCGGCTATCGTGTTACCGCGGCGACACCGGCCGCTTTGGAATGACGCTGATCCCGCGGTCCATCCTCCCCGCGTCGATACATGGCCGGATGCTGCTGATATCCGCGCTGGCGACGCTGGTGGCGCTGGCGGTGGCGGGGCTGGCGATCCTGGGCGTGCTGCAAGGCTTCGTCACGCGCGGGCTGGACCAAAGACTGGACGCGGAGCTTTCCCTGCTGGCGACGGCGGTGCGGCCAGACGGCACGATCGACAAGCCAAGGCTGGAGCAGGTCCGCGCCGCTCTGGCGGCGGAGCCGGGCTGGCGCTGGCGCATCGCGAGCCCGGGCGGGGTGGCCTCTTCCGCCGATTTCCCCGAAGTGGAAGATGGCCCGCTGCCGCCGCCACCGCCACCGCTGGTGCCCGCAGCCGACCGCGCGCCGCCGTCGCCCGTCGGTGGTCCGTTGCAAGGCCCGCGCGCTCATGCTCCGCAGCCGGGCGAGGGGCATGACGCGGATGGACGCCGGGTTCACATGCGCAGCGTCTCGCTTCCCAGCACCGCCGGTACGGTGACGCTCACCGCCGCCGCGCCCTG
>NZ_CAXYKL010000286.1:0-43367 GCF_964277725.1 uncultured Novosphingobium sp.
GACTTCTTGACGCCAGACGGGACCAGCTCATCGATCAGAACATCAGTGGCGGCATTACGAATGCCGTCCGTCTCAAGCGGCAACGCCTCCCCGCCTGCTTCCTCTGCCAGTCGGTACAGGCGTGACACACCCTCCTGTCCGGCATCGCGAAGTGCGCGAACGGCCTCTTTTACCTGTTGGCCGCGATCAGCGGCATTGCCTGCATCAGGCCCGAACGCGTTACGGAACCGCGTGATTGCGTTCTGAATCTGATCTTGCTGCTGACGGAAGAATCCGCGTGCTTGCTCACCCTCGTTCGTGGCGGACACACGCAGCGAATTTTCGTCATTCTGAATTTGGAAATCTTGCTCAGCTTGGCCGCGTGAGAGGTTGATGTCTTCACTAGCGGCTTCTGCATATCGACCTTGTGGCGTAGTCGGAGGGGGGGTATCTGCGGCCTGGGACAGGCGTTCGGCAATGCCCCCCATAATGGCATCGGTACGCGCGTTCAGGTCGGGTGCAACCGGCGCGTCCTGTTTCGGGCGGGCGGGCTGGGTAGCATCACCCTCAATATCTCGGGGGCGATTGCGGACAGCCTCACGCGCTGCCTGGCGCTCCGCTGGGCTGCGCGTGTCGCGATTCGCTGAGACCCGTGCCCGCGCATAGGCATCTAGAGCCTCACCCTCGCTCACGCCCGCACGCATCGCTAGTTCGTGCGCCTCAGGCGTCAAACGGCCGTCGCGACCAACTGCCACAGCGGCGGGGATGCGGGTGGCAAAAGCCCGCGCTGCTGCAAGCCCGCCGCCAAGCCCTCCTGCTAGGCCGCCGACGATCGCACCTGGCGTACCAGCCACGTCACGGCCACCTTCAGCACCAAGGCCGCTGGTCATGCCCGAAACGGCATCAACAGCCGGGCTTGAGGCCACTTGACGAGCGACGTAGCCCGTCATGCCGCCTGCGCCACCTGCGAGCGAGCCAACGCCAGCTCCAGCCAAGCCAGCGGCAGCGCCACGAGCGCCCGCACTTAGATAGCGCTCTGTATCAGTGATGGGATCAGGCGCGCCGGTCCAGTCGCGGAACGTCTCGCCGAGATCAGTGCTGAGATTACTGCCGGTGAGATAGTTGATGCCAGCATTCAGCGGATTGCCGATGATGCCCAGCAGGTCGCCCACGCCAGCCGCAACGTCACCAACCCCACGATAAAGCGCCTGTCCGGCAGTCTCTGGGGCTGCGGTGGCCTCTGGCGTTTCGTTGACGGTGCGCACGCCAAAATCCCGGCCCTGACGCGCAGCAGCCATGGCAGCATCCAGCCCGGTAACTGCCGCAGGGTCGATACCCTGGGATTGCAGAAACGCATCAATGTCCGCACGCGGGACCTTCTGCCGAATGAGTGCATCAATGCGACCACGAATATCGGCAGGAGACATTTGTGCGGGCTGCAATTGCGCATCGGCGGGCAGTTCTTCGAAGCCCTCCGGGATCGGGTCAATCTGCGCGTCAGCAGGGAGTTCCATGTAGCCCTGCATCAGCGAGCGACCACGCGCTTGCCGTTAGGCAGCTGGTAGACCGGTCGCCCCTGGTAGGTGCCAACGAGCTTGCCGCCTGCGGGGCCACCGGATGCCTTCGCGGGCTGACCTCCGCCTGCACCACTGATGTTGCCACGCAGTCGTGCGATCTGCTTATCAAGCGCAAGAACACGATTATGGCCGTCGATCTTCATCTGCTTGATAGCGGCCTGAAGCTGCGGCAGCGTCATGGCGTTGTTAAGGATTTCCATCGCCTCATGGCGGGCGCTGTCCGACGTAACGGCACCACCAGACGCACCGGAGGCGAGTTTGGCGTATTCGTTTGCAGCCGTGTTGACTGCGACGTTGAATGCCGAGACTGCGGGATCGCCTTTCAGGCTTTTGCGTCCGCCCTGGATCCAGCGATTGAAGACGGGCACGCTTCCACCAACACCCTGCGGTGCAAGGCGCAGCACTTGATCGACGTTGCGCTGGAAGGTGTCCTCAAACCCAACGGTCGCCGTGTACTGCTTCTGAGCCTGAAGCAGAGCAGAGCGGTTAGCTTTGACATCAGCTTGCGCGAGATTGCTATCGCCGCCAGAAATGCCGCGACCGCTCTGGATCTCCGCAGCCCGCTTCAGGATCGCACGACGCCATGCGGACGATTCTTTGCCACTCCCCAGCTGGGGCAGGTCCCCACCAGCCGCAATTTTTTCGGCGTAAAAGTCGACGCTGGCTTGGTCGACGGGGTTGGAAGCGTTAGGCTGAGACGTGAAAACTACGCGCGCGCCCGGCGCGCCAGAACTGACGTTCCCACCGCCACGGACTGCGCCGCCTTTGCCAGTCTGCCCGCTCTCGAACTCGCTCATGGCCTGCGCCAGCCGTGGCAACACGGCGGGGGTAAGCGCGTCATTCGGGTTGACGTTCAGCTTCTTGGCGACATAGCTGATGTAATTGTTGACCTGCGCGTCGGTGTTGTCGCCGCCATCGGCCTTGCGCGGCGCATAACCGTGCGTGCGACGCCCAGCCGGGCCAACGCCCTGAATGATTGACGCGATCGTGTTCTGCCCACGATCAAGATAGCGGGTCTTGAGCAAATTCGACTGCGCGGCCGCGCCGTTCTCGCGGCTGTCGAAGACCGCGTAACCTGCATCATCCGTGCTGACATAGCCAGGGAGCGAGCGCGTGTAGGCGGACCCTCGCAGATTGCCGGGGTTATTGTTACGGACGCTGCGGGGCTGACTGCTTCCACCAGTCGCCCCGGCACCGCCAGATGCTGGACCACCTCCTTTCGATACTTCGATGAGAGATTCCGAGCCGTCCGCGTTCTTCACGGTCCGATATTCAGCGCTTTCGGGGTCGCGATAATCGACCACGAATTGCCCCTTGTCGTCATAATGGCCAATGGCGCGGCCCACGACCTGACCCTTACGGTCGGTCGCGGTGCCATACTCGCCAAGCGTGCGAGCAGCCGTGTCAGGATTAGACGCAGCCACGATGGCATAAGCCATGCCCTTGGCGGCCTTGATCTGGTCAGGATCGCCACTGTCGAGCATCTGTATGATGGCGAGATCGTCGGGATCTGGTTGGTTGCCCGAGGCCTTGTCCGCGTCGATTGAGCGCTGGACGATAGCCTTCGCCAAGTCGGGCCGGTTGTTTGCCAGCGCCTGATTGATCTGGGCAGCCGTCCCGACGACCTGACGCCGCTGCTGATCGGTCAGTCCCTGGGCCGCATCAGCGATGCCCTTCAACTGCGGGTGCTTGGCTGCGAGACGCCAATATGCGTCAGGCGTAGCATTGCTACCCAGCCCTACCATGTCCCGCTTAAGCTCTTCCTGCGCTGCCTGCTGCTGGTCGAACACCGTCTGCTGCTGGCGCGCCTGTTGGGCAAGGATACCCTGACGCTGCTGCTCGCCTTGGATAGCGAGAGCATTCATGCGCAGTTGGTCGTAGCTGGGTAGCTGACCTAGCGCCCCAAGATAGCCATCAAGCTCCATCAGAAGATGGACCCCAGCGCTTTGCTGAGACTAAAGCCGCCGCCCCCTGCGCCGGGAAGGCCCGCAGAAATAGCGCTGTCAAGAAAGGAACCGGCGTTCTGCCAGCCCTGTGCGTTGATACGGCCGCGCGCGAGATAATTGTTCGCTTGCGCCTGCCCAATCTGAGTCGTCAGCCCGGCCGCGTTGTTCGCATTGTTGGCGCCAAAGCTGGCGACAGAGCCCGTTGCTCCCAGGCCAAGGCCAGCGACGCCGCTCAGGTTGGAAAGCTGGTTCTGATAGACGTTCGCCAGCACGTCGGAGCCGAAGTCGGCAAGCCCCCGCTGCGTGTTGCCGCCACGAATGCCACCGGTCGCTGCGGCGTTCTGAAGCAGGGCTTCTTCGCCATTGCGATAGAGCGATTGGTAAAGCGGACCTTGCGGCAACTGGGCAATTGCTTCAGCTTGGCGATCACGGCCAGCCTGCGTGGCGCCCAATTCGCTAAGGCCGCCGAGCCCCAGAAGGGCAGAGAGGTCGCCAATGGCAGCCGTACCCGCTTGGGTGTACGGCATGTAATCGCTACGAGTCTGTTGGAACTGCTGATTGCCGATATCAATGGCGCGGTTCAGGGCGGCCGTCTGCGCCTGCATTGCCTGGTTGGCGGCCTTCTTCTGAGCCCCGCCTCCAAACAATCCGCCAATGAACGAGAAAAGGCCCACTGAGACACCCCGGTTCAGTGACGCCACGGCCGCGTCATTTACTCGCGGGTCTACACTATGTTACGTGGGCTTCTCGTTCACGGGTGTCTTTTGGTGTCTTACCAGAGAACCTCAGTCGCAGTTATTGAGAAAGTTTTGCGCGAGGTACGCATTGCCAGCGCGTAAAGCTGTCAAGGCCAGCTCTTCGCAGGGCTGAATAGCCCTGGATGGAGCACGGCTCCTTTGTCGTTTCAATTCGCTTTCTTGATACGACGGTGTGACACCCAATGCTCCTGAATAGCCATCCAAGCGTGGCGACGAAGGGGTTATCGGCTTTGGTACTGGAAACGTTGTCGTGTCACAGACCACTTGATTGTAGACACGACGGCACGTTGTTGTTTGCTGCTGCTGTGCACTAAGAGCCAATGTCATCACGAGAGCCAACATAACCGCCTCCCTAAGCCACCCGCACCTTCAGCGCGGAAGCCGTGCGGTATATCCCACCAAGCGGGACCCCGCCAGTAGCTGCGGCAGCATCATCCGCAAACTCGCTAATGCCGTCCAGTCGCGGGGCGTATAGGGTTTTGTTCTGAAGCGTCTCGGTGCCCGACCGGGTTGCCAGCGTGCCGGTTAGCGGCAGAACAAGGCTGGTCCCGCCTTGCGCAGTAAGCTGAACGCGAAACCCGCCCTCAACATGCGCAACGGCGTCGCTTACCGATACGGTGAACTTACCGTCTGCATCTTGGACAACGATGCCGTCACCGGGCGTGAAAACCCGCTCGGCAGTGAGCGTCGAGTTAGGCGCGAGAACCAAGAAGGACGCATCCTGTAGGGCTGTCGTAGCTTCGGCATTAACTCCCGTCGCCTCCTGTGTCTCTGCGACTGCCAAGCTCTGCTGTTCGAAAGCGGCAACAAGGCGAGGATTGCCAAGCGCAGCCGCTAAGAGATCGCGCGGAAGGGTAGGCGCAGGCGTCATACCGACAGAGGCCTTGCCGTTACCTCGCACGCAGCAAAGCCGCCTAGTGCCCGTGAGAAGCCTCTGAAGCGAAACCCGCAATAGTTGCGCATCCGGAAGTGCGGGCGCCACTGGATACGCTTCGTACGCTCCCCACGAGCTCCGAGCGTCACAACGCGCTCTTGCGTGAACGTGCGACCATCGCGAGTGATCGACATAAACACGGCCGATCCTTCGCTTTCATCACCCCGGCCCGACAGGCTGACAAGCTCGACCTTATCAAGGATCGCCCCGCGCGCCTCGTTGTAGATCAAGCCCGCATCGAAAGACCATTGGGTCGTCTCGCCAAAATGCGAGCTGATAGAGGCGTCAAGGATGGCGATGGCAGGGCTATTCACATCGCCCACCATAGACTTGCCACCGATTTCAACGGCATTACGCAGCCTGTAACGCTTGCCCGCCCCGGATTGAGCGCGATACCAGATGCTCTCACCTGCGGCTTGCGATGCTTTGGCAAGAAACACCCATGTCTCTTTCGAAAGGTGGACAAACAGCCGCATTTCGTCACGCGATACGCGCCGTTCCAGAACAATGCCTGCTGGGTTCTGCTCGGCCGCCAAGGCATCATCAACCGACCGGGTGCTGATCTTGTCCGCCGTGCCTTGGCCAGCCACGTAGACGCCAAGCGCGTCCCCACGCGACGATCCTACGAAAGCGAACGTGTTGCCGAATAGGCACTTAGCGGATGCCGAGATGCAGCCGGTCTGGATCGTCGCGCCACGAATGGTCTGAAACGGGAACCCGTTGCCGCCTTGGTTGGCGAAAACCTGAATGGTGTTGCTGCCCAGCACGTAGGCCTCGCCACGCAGCTTGACCAAGCCCGTAATGGGGTCAGGATCTGCCTCTGCCGAGCCATATTTGAGCGGCTTAACTTGGTAGGGGTCGTTCAACTCGGTGACGACGACGACTTTGCCGTCCGTCGACATGGTGTAGCCGTCAATCCAAATGGCATCGACGCTAACGCCCAAATCCTCGTCCACGATCTGCGTGAGGTTCGAGCCATCCCAGTAGTAGATTTTACCCGACGATCGGAGGATCAGCCGGTCAAAGCTGTAATCCAGTCCGACCGGGCCAGCGCCGCCAACATCGCCAAGCTGCGCCACAATGCCAGCAGGCGTGACGGTGACCAGCTTCGTACCCATCACCCGGTAGCAGATACCGTTCCATTCAATGCCACCGCGATCAATTCCAGGCCCGGTGCCGATCTGTGAGGCGCCCGGCGCCGTCCGAAGCTGCCCCCGGCTAATGCGGCTGTTTACAATGATAGGTTCGAGGTTGACCGGATAGGCCAACTCAAATTCCGCCTGCTCGTTGGACGTGACGCCGGAGACAATCGACACCTCAGTCATCGGGCGCGGGTGCTCCACGGATACAAGCCGCGTGACCTGCTATCACCGCTACCCAAATTCGTGTTGCCCGGCACTTCCATGACCGGGATGACCGCGTATTGGGATTGCAGCGTCATCAGGCTACGTGACATGGCGCGCTTAGTCTCATCGCTCAGGCTATTGCCGATACCGGGCGCGATGCGCAGGGCAAGATACTGCGCCACCGCATTGATCGTGTCATCAGGCAAACCGCTCGGCTCTTCAGCCAGTCCCACGCCATACGCAGGCTGCGTGTAGCCCAGCTTGTTCCACGGATGCTCCAGCATCAGCGCGTTCAGCTTCCGCAGCGCGACTGTCTGCTCTTCGGGCGTCCGGTCGAACTCGTATCCCGCCAGCCCACAGTCATCAAACGCGAGTTCAATGATGTCGCGCTTCGGACGCCCAGAAGGAATGGAGATTGTGACGGTCATCAGCTGGCCTGCCAGTCGACCTTGACGCCACTGACGGCGGTCGCGTCATAAAGCTTCAGACCGGTCAGCGCGGTCACGATGGCGTTCACACCCGTGACGACCTGCGTGACCAGCGTGAGCGCGCCCGATAGCGGCGTGAGAGCGGGTAGGGCAGCCGTCATGCGGCCGCCCTTGATAGTCACACCCGTGTAGATGCCCGCCGAGCTGGTAGTAAAACTGCCATCCACGACATTGCATATCACCACGTTATCGCCGGTTGCGACACGCGGGGTAAGTTGCATGAACGGCTCGCGGTTCGCCTGCCCAGTCATGTCGATCGGCGGAGTGAACGTCAGCGTAACGCTGCCAGCCGCACCAAGCGATGCCTGCCCGCGCCGCTTGGGCGACCGTGCCTTCAGGTCGTTAAGACTGTCTTCCCCGGTATACATCAGCGCCCCCGGTGAACGCGCTGGACAAGCAGCGCCTTGTTGCTGAGCGTGACCGGCCCGTCAGCGGTCACGTAGATCGTTGCGCCATTGGCTGCGAAGGTCGAGCGGTTGAACGCGGGCAGCGGATAGGTGATCGGCATCGCCACCATAGCCCCATCGGTCAGCGGGAATTTGTGGCTGTCGAGCACGCCGATCGTCCCGCCGATGTCGAATTCAATCAGCAGCGACGAAGCCGTGGTATCCTGCGGCGTCACGGTCATCTTCAACCGAATGTTGATCGCATCGCCATCGCGGCCGGGAATCTTGCTCGTCGCGGGGTTCCAGAACGACCCGACCTCCGCAGGCACCTGCGTTTCGTCCTTGGTGGTAGCCGCATTCGTCCAGATCGTCCGAACGCCAGCCGCCAAAGTCTGCACAGCGCTGTCCGCGTAATTCGCCCAGCCAGGCGTGGCGTACAGAGGATCGGTCTGCGCCTTGATCGCATCCACAGCAGCTGCGCTGGCAGGAGGGGTGATGCCGATGCCGCTCACAGAAAGCCTCCGTTCGCCAGCTGCTGGCGGATGATCGGATACATGGCGTCATGGCCGATCTTTTCAGGGTGCGTGCCGTCCGTGGTGTATCCCGGCGCCTTCCAGATGTTGCCAGACGCCTCGATCGCTGCGCTGTCATCTAGATATAACCCGATCGTGCCGTCCGCGAGTGACGCTGCAGCCTTCGCGTCCATAGAGGCTCGCCAGCTCGGGAAACTGCCACGAGGGGTCTGATTGGTCGTGGTCGCGTAATTGTCCGTGCTGTTCGACTTCACATGCGCGCGAACGACAGCGGTACGCAGGATTCCAGCCGCTTTGAAATAGCCGTTGATCGTGAGGAAATTGGCCCACGTATCATCGGGCGACGCGCCGTTGGTAAAGTCGTTACCGCCGTAGCCATTCACCGCCACGCCACCAGCTGCATACTGAAGGTATGTGCGCCGACGCGTGCTGGCGGAGATGAATTGGTTGCTGGCCTCGCTGCCGACAGCCATATTGATCCACGGGTATTTGGTGCCGCCACCATCGGACAAGGCACGGCGCATATATGCGCCTGCACCGTTCGCGCCATCCCCCGTTGCGTCGTTGTTGGCGTATTCGATCGAAGCGCCGCAAATGATGAACGGCCGCGCCGCGCTGGGGGTGATGGGCTCGCCGAGCAGGACGGGCGGCGCGTAAAGGCTGTCGATCGCCGTCCAGCCAGTTCCGCCGGGCATTGGGCCAGCGACGCCGATCGCCGTCGCGCCAGAGCCATCGCCGCGATTATAGCCCTGCCCGCTGATGACGGGGGAGAACGTCGCGTTGTAGAGGTAATGCGGCGTCACGCCGACAGCATATTCACGGCGTCGGACGATCCACACCAGCGCCCCGGCCGGAATGTCAGGGCAGCCTGTATGCGGATCGGACTGAATATCGACAGCGCCAGCCGCTACTGTGCCCTTGGCCGCGCCTCCATATGTGCTGACGTACGCCACCCCGTTATATTCGATATGCGAGCGGACGAGATAGCTCGGCGCATCCGGCTCTGAGCCGGGCAGACCACGGAACGCGTGATTGCTGATCCGAGCCGTGCCCGCCTTCACGCCTCCTGGGCCGATGAAGGCTCGCGTTCGATGCTCATGGATCGCCGTCCCGGTCGTCACGGCGGAGCCTGTGAACAGGTAATTCACCTCGCCAGCGGTGCCAACGACACGCAGGGGGTTGGGCGGGGGAGGCGCAGGCGTGAATCCAAGCACCTGCCCAGGAGCAAGCGGCCAGCCCGCCGCGATCCCGTAGGATTTGGGGAGCACCATCTTACGACAGGTTCGAATAGACACCAGTCAGGCTGGTGCTGTTGGGGTTGTAGAGACGGACGGACGCGCCTTGACCGATGACGACGCCAGTGGTGCCCGAACTGGTCCGCATCGCCACATCTCGCCACGTCGATCCGTCAGAGCCGAGAGCTTGGAGCGTCACGCTGGTGCCCGTGAACTGCACGTCCCAAATGTAGCTGCCGCCCTGAACGCCGGTCACAGGCGTGGTGCCGGACGTTGCCGCGATCGTCGCGTTGTTGGCGAGGGTGTAGGTCGAAGCGGTTGCGCCACTCTTATCGGCAGCGACCGTCGCGACGTAAAAAGGATCCTTGGGGCTGTCGCCGATACCGCTGCGCATGGGCACCTCAAAAGGTAGGGCGGCACTAAGGCCGCCCGGAAGGTCAGAGCTTGGTCACGCTCGTCGTGTCGTTGGTGTAGGGCGGTCCTGCGTCCGTCACCTCATACGGGCTGTCGACGCCGATCTGCTTCATGAACAGCTTCACCCAGTCGGTGCGGTTCTGGCCTGCTCGCTCCAGCGAGAGAAGGCCGGCCACCTTGTCGTCGGGAACATCGCCGTTCTTGAACGCCTTCTTGAGGTCCTCGATCGACCAGTCGATCAGGTGCGCCCACTGCTGGATCTCGGACTTGCCCGGCCAGCGGTCGACGGCGGGCTCGCCCGGCTGGACGCCATCGGTCAGACCGATGTAACTGTCCTTCGCGGACTCCTTGACCGCTTCCTTTGCGCCTTCCTTGCGGGCCGCGATCTGCTCCTTGTCGGTCAGCGCCAGCCCCTCAGGCGCATTTGCCTCGAGGTTCGCAGGCGTCGTGTCTGCCTTGTTCGTTGCCATATCAGCCTCCATCACGCCTGGTTGAACATTTCAGCGCCCGCGAACTGCGGATTGAGCAGCGCCGTGCCGAAATCCACGTCCCAGCGACATTTGACGCCAAGATCGTTGATTTGCCCCTGGCGGGTATAAGTGATCGCAATCCCCAGCGTCGGGGTGGTTGCGCGCATCACCTCCCAGCCGTCAGCCGGATCGACCGAGAACGAACCCGGCAGCAGGAGCAGGCCAGAGCCTTGGAAGAAGGGGTTCAGTTCTGCGGTGGTGGTGTTCAGCCAGGTCAGCGCTGCACCGTTGGCGGGCGTTGCAGTGACGTTCTGATATTCGCGACCGCCGATGGTGTTGCCGCCGTTCGAGATGATCGCCGGAGCCACGGTCAGCGTGTTGTTCGATGTGTTCACCGCGATGACGCGGAAGGTCTGGAGCTGGCCAGTGTCCTTCTTCGAGATCATGTGGACGCTGTTGACGCCCGCGATCGTGAACGCATCACCCTTCTTGATTGCGGCGATGTTGGCGGCCGTGACGACCAGCTGCGAATAGCGATTGTCACGGTTCGTGACTTCGCCCGCCGATCCCTGAACGGCCGGAGCGCCTGCACCGTCCTGCGTCGCGGCAGGTTCCCAATACTGGTTAGCGCCATTGACAGTGGTCGTTCCGCCAGCAGCCGCAGCCAGACGAATGGGCTGATCGTCCTGATAGACACCGAAGGTCGCGACGTTCGAGTTGATGAGCGCCTTGCTGTAGGCGTCCTGCGAACGGCTCGTGCTTTCCGCACGATTGGCCAGGTTCGACACCATGCCGATGCTGGCGCGGATGCCGACCATGTAGCGGCGGTCGTCCAGCGGCACACCGACTTCGGTCATCGCTGCATTGGCCAGCGCCACGTCATCAAAGCCGGTCGGGGCAACAGTGCGCTTGACGAAGATAGAACCTTCCAGCGCGGCGCGATTGCGCAGTTCGCCGTTGATGTCAGCCGCCAGCTTGACCTTCGCGGCGTTGCCATACTGAGCCAGCGCCGTCTTGTTGCGCAGGTTCTTGGCACTCATGATCTTCGGGCTGGACTTGTGGAAGCCGACCGAGACGGGAACCGAAAGCTCAGTCAGGCCGTCGAAGTTGTTGGTCTGGTCGAAGCCGTCATACGACGATCCGATCATGGGAGCCGGGACCCAGACACGATCGCGGGTGTGAACCATCTCTTCGGGCGTCAGCGGCTCATACTTACGCGCCATCTTGGCGTAAGTCAGCTGGTCCTCGAAACCCTCGATCATGTCGTCGAACATAACCCGCTCTTCGCGGGTGAAACTGGTAGCCATGCAAACCTCCGGATGAGACGAATGGCGGTTGCCCGCCCTTGCACTCGTCTCTCCCGTCTCAGCCGGAGGTCGCTGGTTCGTGCCTGCCCACTATACGCCGCTAGACTGTCGCGACTTAGGGGGTCTTTTCGGTGTCTTTACGCCGATGCTTGACGCTTTTCGCGGCGGTACTGAATCAGCTTCGTGCGATCGCCCGTCCGGTCAGCCTCAGCCTCAAGCTGCTGTTCGTGCTTGTCCGTGGTGCTGGCGCTGATCGCGCTCCCTCGAACCGCCCGATCCGGCTGGGGAGGGCGTGCGCGCTTCGTGACCTTCATGGTTGCCTCCAGTTTGCCGATTTCCTTAGCCAGCTTCAGCGGGTCTTCGATGCCCGCCAGTGACGCCAGGCGCGTGGGGTTCTTGCCCGCCGCGTAGATGACCAGCGCCGGGTTATCCGCGATCTTGGCGATGACCGCCTGCTGGATTTCAGACAGGCTATCGAACGCGGTTGCTTCGGCCTGCTCCTTATCAGCGAACGGCAGTTTTGCCTTGGCGGTGGCATAGCCGGTCTTCACCTGCTCCCACTGCTGCGCCTGCTCGCGCTGTGCGGCCTCCAGCCGCTGGTCCTGCTGGCGGCGCTGTTCCTTGCGCTCTTCCCAGGCGTTAAACTCCTGGTCGAACCGATCGCTGTCATAGTCACAGCCCTCGAACGTCGGCTTCTCGCCGACCTCAATAAGCTGCTCGGCCTGAGGGGCCTTGCGGCTTGCGTGAAGCTGCTTGTCACGCTCACGGATCTGCTGGCGAAGGTGGCGAACGAGGTCCGTTTCCTGCTCGGGCTCAGCCTCGTCGCCAACGAATTGGAGGATTTCCTCTTCCTGCTGATCGTCATCGCCCTCGGCATCGTCCTGCTGCTGATCGTCCCCTTGCTCGACTTCCTGATCCTCGGTCAGATCCAGAATTTCGTCTTCCTGCTGCTGTTCGCTCATGCCTCGGGGTCCTCATGTTCATGGGGGGCGACCAACTCCAAAACACTTGCAAAGACGACTTCGACAGAGCAGCTGCGATAAAGTTCGCTCCGGGTGATCAGTTCAACTGCCACCCCGACAGCCCACGCGCGCCATTGCGTTTCATAGTCGGCGCTCTCCGGAGCCGGGATCATGCCTGGCGCTCCACTTGAAACCGCCAATCCCCCTCAGGTGGCTTGCCAATAGCAATGACGATAAACTCGCCATCTCGAGCGCCCTGAGAAAGAATGGACGAGATGCGATCCGGAATGATCGCGGGGTCTTGACCGCGCTTCAATGTCAGCGGCCACACCTTGATTTCGCTCATGCGGCGTTCGCCTTCTGCAAGGTCGCCTTGTGGTGCGGGACCGTCTTCCAGCCCTCAGCCTTGGCCGCTTCCTCAGCGTCGCGGCTATCGACCACACGCGTCTCATTCGCGAACTCGTTGCCGATCTTGACCGGCCCGTCGTGGATCATGTGGTCGTCGTAAGATCCGATGCGGTAGAGCATCTTGGGGTATTCGCTGTTCATGTCACCTCCTCACCCGTAAGCCGGTGGTCGCTATGCGGCGGGCTGCTGTTCGGCCTGTCGTTGCTCCTGCTCCCACGCCTGTATTTCCGCACCAGTTCGGATGCGCTGCGTGGTCGTGTTTTCCTGATCGTTTGCGACCTCCATCGGCCGCAGTCCGGCATCGACACGCTCACCAGCCGCCTTGGCCTGGTTAAGCGGGATACGGGATGCGATTTCCTGCGCAGCCGCCATGTCCTTAACGGCACCGGCCTTGAGCGCTCCAACCTGAGCTTCAGCCACCATTGCGGCAGGATCGGGCTGCTGCTGTTGATTCTGCTGCGCTTCAGCCATCTCTCGCTGCTCGTCCTCGGTGGGCTCGACCAGCCCGAGATTGAGCGCTCGCTTGCGCTGCCATTTCTGGAAGTCGCCAAGGCCCTCGCCATCCATATTCATGGATGCGGTAATAAGAGCAGCCTGAGCACCCTCCATGTCCTGCGCGCCAACGGCCATCTCAGCGAAGCCAAGCATTTGCTTGACCGTGCGGTCACGCCGGGTGGCGGTCGCCTCCGTGACGGTGGCGATGACCTTGTATTTGCCAGTGGCGAAGTCGTTGCGGGTCTTCAGCTCAGGGCCGTCGTAATATGGCTCTTGGAGGATCGCGGTGCCGTCGTCGCCATCCTCGGTCATCGTCTCGACCTCGCGGCCTTCCTCGACGTAGATTTCCCGCGCCATCGCCAGATACAGCTCACCCTCGCGCTGGACGGACTGCCGGTTATTGTCGAGCAGGACGCCGGACTTCGCATCTACGCGTGCAGCCGCAATATCCATCGCATCGGCGGACGTGTTGGCGCGGACTTCCTCAGCGCCGTCGTTGTCGTCCTCGGTCACGTCGCGGTTTGCGATCTCAAGCAGCGCTGCGAGCGTCTGAGGAACCTGGGGCGGCTCGACCTTACCAATCGGGCCGGCCGCCACGATGCCGCCCGTGTTCGGGTCGATGAGCGGCTGCACCAGCGCATAGGGGTGACGGTCAATGTGCGAGCGCGCCCATTGCTCAGCAAGGGCAGGGGGCATCTGCTCAGCCGCGAAGATCGGGCGCTCATGAGGTGCCAGCGCCTGGATTTCCGCCAGCCGCGACACCATCGCCGCATACAGCCGGGCGCTATCAATCTTGGCGCTGGTCAGCAGGCCCGTGAACCACTCGACGCCATCAACATAGGCGCGGTTGCCATAGACCGGTACGATCGGGATGTTGCCGCCCGCGATATGGCCGCGATCCTCCAGCACCTCGGCACCGGACAACACATATTTGCGACAGCGACGACGGGTGGCTTTGCGCTTCCGCTCGGTCCAGCCCAACGCCAGCAGATCCGCGCGATCCTCTGCGCTGATTTCCTTCTGCCAGTGGCGCTGTTCCTCGCCAGTCGCCTCAAGCTCGAAAATCAGGACGTATTCGTCCTTCTCCTCAATCTCGTAGTACTCGCAGACGGCAATGAAATCCGCCTGAAACCAGCCCATCCATGAGCGGTTCGGCACGCCGTTCGGCCAATCGACCATCTTAGCGTCTTCGTACTCTTCCTCGAACGCCTCACGGGTCATCTTGCGGATGACGAAGGCATAGCGCGCGTCCGACTTGTCATACTGAACCGCGCCCGGATCGAAGAACACGGACTGGTCCGCGTCCACGATCGTATCGGCGGGGTTGATACGCTGCTCGTCGCTGTCCTTGTCGAGCGGGTCAGCCCATTCGTTGCAGAGGCGATAGGCACCGAATCCACCCGTGCACGCCTCGCTGAATGCATTGTCGCGGCCCTGCTGCGCCTTGAAGTGCTGGCTGTCTGCACGGTGCATCCCGTCCAGCGTGTCAGCCGTGTCGTTGTCGCTCGATCCGCCAGCCGGGCGGAAGTCAGGAACGATGCGATTCTGCCGATAGTCCGTCTCAGCCTTCCGGATCGCCCGGTTGAGCTTGTGCACGTCGAGCTTGATGACCTGCTCGAACTGGTCCCCGAACGCGCCTTCCCATAGCGCGCCGGGAATGTTGGCGATGCGCCGCGCAAGCAGCGCCAACTCACGCACCGGAAACTGCGGCAGCACCGCCTCGTCGAAGCGCTGCATAGCGCGAGCGTGCACCTTGTCGTGCTCGTTGCCCTCAGGGGGTTCGCTCGGCTCTTCCTGCATCAGCGGGAAGATACGGCATCCCCCCTATGTACCGCGCGGTGTCTTTTGGTGTCCTATCGTCGGGCTATAGAGGGAATCGAAACCTTGGCGGGCGGCTCCTGACGCGGCCGTACGATCGCCGGGAACAGCTCAGCCAATGCCCAAATCAGCGCATCGGCTCGGTTGGGGCTGTCACCGCCCATGTACCCATAAGTGCTGAACGCCGTGAGCTCTTCTTCCATCTCCACGAACTGTCCGACGTGTCGCACCTTCCCCTGCTCGTAAAGCGAAGAGAACGGCTCAGCGCGAACCACCTTGCCGCGTGATGCTGTGACCTGCTTGAAAGGCGTCCGAGAGCGTGCGGCCTGGACAGTCGCATTGACCATTGCCCCACCGTAGTTGATCTCGCCAACTACCACGTCCGCCTGATGGCGATCGTACGCCGTCGTCGCCACACGCCCCCATGTCAGTGGCCCGGCTTTCACCGTGCAGTCCTCTAGCACATAGGCATTCCCATCTGTGCCAAGGCCCGCAACGACGATGCCGATCGCGTCGTTGTCAGCATTCGCCTCATCGCCAGATCCGCTGGGATCGACCGCTACGACCACGCGAACCATGTCTGGCACAACGCCATCACGAACCCGCCAGGTCTCTATCACCTCGTCTGTGAACAGCGCGCCCGGCGTGGCGTCCGCGAACTCCCCGTCAAGGAAACGCTTTCGCATTTTGGCGGACATTCCCTCAAGGGTTTCGAGGTAATCGTCTGCAATGTTCTCCCTGTTGTCCTTGGGATTGATGCGAAACCAAGCGTAATCGTCAGGCTTGGCCAAAGGTTCTTTTGTTTCAGGATCAACCTTCTGAATGAACTGTCGGAATGACCAATGCGCTTTGGAGGGCGGGTTTTCATCGTAGTATATGCGTGGCTTCAGCGGTCGAGCTGTCAAATGCTCTCCAACTTGCTCCACACTTTGCGCTAAGCGGGTCGTTACGAGATTAATACTGGGCAGGGGAATTTGGGAACACTCATTCAGGTAAAGGGTGACGAACTCCATGCCCAATATCTTTTCGGCACGTTCTTTGTCATCTAGCCCGCCAAACCAAATCTGAGCGCCGTTCTCAAACGTCGCGTACCAGTCGGTCTTGTCCATTTTAAACGTAACGCCGGGAAAAGCGATCTGCATGACTTTCGGGAAAGTGTCATTGATAATCGACGCTTTCACAGAGTTAAAGCGATACCGAAATATTCCATGCCGCGAGTTAGGCGCTTTCAACGCGCGTAGAACCACATTGCGGACAAGCAGGAATGTTTTGCCCGACCGCGAACCGCCAAGTAGCATGATATGCTTTGCTGGACCTGCACAGACCACCTGCGCTTCCGCCTGCTTTGCCGTCAGCCTAAATGTCGTCGTCATGAGCCTGCATCGGAATGAGAGCAACACCGCCCTTGTGCGTCACATCTGTCTTGTCGCGCCAGTCGTCAGGGAAGCGGGCAGCCATTGATTTTCCGTACACGGAAGCATTGAATTTCGGGTCAGCCAATCCGTCTTGGCCAGCATCCTCCCACCATCTCTGCGCCAGATCCCTCGCACGCGTCATGGCGTCCAGAAATTCAGGATGAGCCTCCTCCCAGTTGTGGAGCGTCTGGCGAACCACACCGATCTCTGATGCGATCCATGCCCGTGATTTGCCCGCACGACCCCACTCAAGCACTTTTGCGCAGTACGTGGGATCATACGCTGTCGGGCGCCCAACTTCACCCATTAGCCCGCTCCTTACGCCGCATCTTCTTCAACCGCTGCTTGACGCTTTCAGGCGTCCGCCCGAGCTTGTCCGCCACCTGGGGAATGCTTGACCGAAGCCGCAAGCGTTGCAGCGTGCGGTCCTCCTGCGCCGTCCAGCGACGCCGATTGTCCTTCCGGCTGTTCAGCGCTGTCAGCATGTTGATGTCCTCATCGCTTAGCAGACCAGCCCGGCTGAGCTTGTCCGCGAATACATGGGCTACCGTTCGCATGTTCATCACCTCACCCCTCCCTGCTGTCGCGCTCAAGGGCGCGGCCACGACGGAGACAAGTTACGGCAAGCCTTATCGACGAATTTCCCTCAACGGTGGCTTTTGAATAGTGGTTCGGCGCGCAGTCACCACCATTCCACCGCTTCATGCCCTGCGGTATGCTCAGGTCGTCGCTCATGCTGCGTCTCCAGGAAGCCAGCGAATGTCATTGACTGCGGAATGGCGTGCATCGCGCTTGACCCGGCCATCCTTTTCCAAGCGGCGTAGGGCGCGATTGGCTCGTGGCGTATCCCATCCCATTTTTTTTGCGATGTGGTGCGTGCGAGCGCCTGTCCCCAGCATCTGCATGATCTTGTCGTCTGTCGTGCTCACGCCCCCGCCTCCTCGCTGGTGGGGAGGGCTTTGGCGAGGGTCTTGCGAATGCAGGCGCACGTTGCCTCGGTGCCATCGAACGTCTCCAGCATGTCGAGAGCCTGTTGAAGTCTCATTGCCATGTCTGGGGCCGCAGCGATGAGCCGAGCATTCGCATCGCGATTGGGGCCGCCACAGGCCGCGATATTCTTTCGGACCTTCGGTTGGTCGGGAGCAACAACAATTCGACCTGTCGTGGTGCCGGGATGGTCGATCCAGGGACCCGGAATGTGGTTAGCCTTCACAGTCACTCTCCCATCATCTTGAGGTAAAATCCGACCGTCTCGGGCGAGAGGCCGTAGTGCTTGGCTGCAGCTTCGGGGCGCTGCATGGCGGCAAGGCGGATGTCCTTGCGCTTCATCGTGTCCAGGATGAGCTTCATGAGGCTCACGACCGCACCCCCGATTGGGTCCGCACCGCACTGGCAGCCGCGCTGGAGGGGTAGGGGGTCATCACGCCGCGATGCCCTTCTCAGAGCGTTTCTTCTCGGCTTCCTCAGCCTCGATCGCGTCGAGCACGTCAGCGCTAATCCCTATGGCAAGGTAGTCGGCGCGCGTCGGCTTGCGGCATGGACGGTTCGGATCCAGCGACATGGGCGCCGGGCGTCCGGTCGTGACATCCGCAGCCTTGGAATACCGGCCGACCGAGAATTTCTTGCAGATGGCGTCCACTTCGTCGGAGGTCGGGCGCTCGCCACCAGGTGCTGGCAGAACATTCGGAGCATTGTCCGCCCCTTCCCAAACCCGATTTGCCGCCGTGCGATTATGCGAGGCGCGCAGCCGATCAACTTCCTTGATGATCGCCGGGACGATCTTGGACGGGTGATCAGCCGTCGACATTGCCGCTTTGGCACCAGCGCGCAGCAGGTCGACCGGGATGTCAGCCAAGGCGATCGTGGCGCTTTCGAGCCAGATGTCCTGTGCGTCGCCAGTCATGCCGACCGGCGCGACTAGGCTGAAGCACGGCGTGATGATCGAAATAAATTCCTGCTCACTGGGCAGCACGGCGTGCGAGCCAGCGTTCAGCGGCGTCGAGCGTCGTACTTCTTCCGCCCGACGAGCCACCTGACCCACCGTTTCCGCCCATACGCTGGGACGTTCCGTTTCGTGATGGTACTCGGTCATTCGAGTTTTCCTTGATCGATGGGTAGATGGCCCCGTGTCCTCGCCTGGTCGCTGCTTCGAGCAGGCGGCCGGGCGGCCAGTCGGGTTCGGTGTTGCGGGCGATGTCTTCGAGGAAGCCCTTGTGGGCGGTGGCCGTGTTGGTCAGGCGCTTGCGCTTCCGGTTTTGCAGGAAGTCGGCCCAAACGGATGGGTCAGCCCAATCGGGACGCGGAAAGGCATCGGAACGAGCGCGAGCGGGGGCGGCCGCAGGCGCGCCCTCTCTCTCTTCTTTCTTCTTATATTCTTTATCTTCTTGTTCTGTGTCTTGCGTCTGTCTTGCGTCTGTCTCATCCGGTGTCTCGCCGGTTGTCTCGCCAGCATCGCTATAAGACTGAAATCTGTCGTAATTACAGATGGTTATGACCAGCACGCCGGTCTCGCTAACTGTCTCGACCATGGTCTCGGATTTGAGACGTTTCAAAAGCCGTTCTACCCAACCTTTGTCGCGGTCCATGGCGTCGGCGAGGTCGCGAACAGACATAGCCAGTTGCCCACGGTTGAGGCTCAAGGCCTTGCCCTTGTAACGGACGCGGGTCGGCTTCCAGGCGGCGCGCAGGACCATATAGGCGAAGGCCATGGCCTCTGCGTCATTGCGGAACGCTGGGTGCCCGATCAGGCTGCGGTGGAAGCGGGCGTAACCGATCATGCCGCCACCTCAACCGCATAGCGCTTCCACGTCTTGCGCAGAGCATTGACCCATTCCATCGCCGCAAGGCGCGCAGCGGCGCTATCAGCGTTGTCAGCGATCCATTGATAGGTATCGGCCATGTCCCGCAGCCAGCACTGCGCGAAGGCGACGGGCGGCTCCCCGTGCTGGTCTAGCCGGGCGTCAATGATAGCCGTGGTGTGGTCGAATTTCTCCGGCGTAAAGGCGTCCTCATCGGCATGACGTGCAACCGACAGGCGCGCGGTCATGATGATGGCCCAGGCCCCGAAGTGGGCAGCGTCGCCCTTCTCACGCAGCGCGTGAATTTCAGGCTGGACCCGCCAGTTATACGCCGGGACACTCATTTCTTCGCAGTCCGCTTCTTGCGCGTGCGAGGCGGATAGAGCGTAATTACGACGCCAGGGTGAGTGGCCTCGACCAGCTTCTTCTTCAGATTGAAGATGCGTGTGGTGACACCCTTAACGTCTTCGACGACACGCAGGTCATCTTGCCGCCAAGCGAAGTCGGCGAGGTATTTGCAGATCAGGTCGCCATTGATCCGCACATCAAACCGAGGCTGCAATTCGAGATCGCTGATGCGACCGGCCGCAACCAAGGCGTGCAGATCGTCACACCGCCGGGCTTCAATCTTGCTGTCATGCAAGTGCCCGGTGCCGCATTCGGTCTTAACCGCGCGATATTTGGCGCGTGCAGCGATCACAGCAGCGCGTACTGCATGCCGAGGGCAGACAGGTATGTCTCAAGGATCGCCTGCTCTTCCTGAACGTCCTCACGCTTTTTCTTGCGGATGGCTATCACCTTGCGGATGATCTTCGGGTCGTAACCGCGCGCCTTGCCCTCAGCGAACACATCCTTGATGTCGTCCGAGATGCCCTTCTTCTCTTCTTCCAGCCGCTCAGCACGCTCGATCAGAAGGCGCAGCTCATCGGCTGCGACGTTGGAAACGTTCGACATTACAGGCTCCCTGTGGCGACGCCGCCCAGCGTGAAGGCTGGCTCGGCTTTGGATTTGTGATGGATCTCGACCAGCTTGCTGCCGGAATTAAGCAGGGCCATCTGCCGCTCGAATGGGCTCAGTTCCCGGAGGCGACGGCGCTCTTGAGCCGCCATGTCGCGCTCGATGATGCCACGCGCTTCGTCAGCCGGAATGCCACCGCGACGCATACGACGGTACTCATCGCGACGCTCTTCAGGGAGCCATGCAAAGCGCTTCGCCAGACGCTGGGCAGCCTGTTGCTTTGCCCAGGTCGACCAGTCGCGATCAGTGGTTTTGTGCCAATCACTGAACTGCTTGGCGGCGCGCTTGCAATGCGCTTCCAGCATCTCGGGCTTTTCTTGGAACGCCCGCTTTTTGGCTTCGCTGACCGCTTGGCGTGCAGCCGGGTCCGCATAGCGATCTGTCATGATCTTCGACCGCAGCGCGCGGAACTCAGGGTCTTCCATCTTCGCGGCGAGGCCAGCGTGCCAGCGCGCTTTGTACGCCGGATCCGCGTAACGGCGCTTCGTGCCACAGGACCGGCAAAAACCGCTCTTGTTCTTAGGACCGAGCGGCGCGGTGCAATCGGTGCAAAAGCCGTTCATGCCTCAGCGCTCCGGTAACCCTTCGACCACTGACGCGAATATTCGGTGCCGAGCGGGTAAGGGTTCGACTGGAAAGGCTGGCCCTTGAAAGCGGCAACAGCGCCATCAAGGCGGGCCTGCTGGAAGGCGGGCTTCATGACCGCCACCCCATGCTGACGGTGCGCCCGGCCTCGACCTCACGGCGCAAAGCGTCAGTGGTGGCGCGCTGACGATCGCGGTTGATGCCCTGGCGAGCGCGCAGAATACGTGATGCATCCGATGCGGACGGCTCACGTGTGAAGAAGCGGAAGGGGTTCATGCCGCAGTCCCCCGCACCGAAGGCGACAGCGAGCGCAGCAGGCCGTCGATGGCGTCGCGTGCGTCTTCCAATGTCGCGCGATTATCCCGCACTTCCTTGGCACTGATCTCGCCGTCGTCTTCCAGCGCCTGGGCAATGGCAAATGCGGCCTTGACGACAGCCGACTGCACGTTGCGGCTACCGCGCTTGTTCGGGCGGCTGTCGTGACAGAGGCGGTCGAGCGCTCCATCAAAGCGCCCATTATACTCGCGGCGCAGACGGGCGTACGTGATCAGATCCATCGTCGCTGACCCGGCGCAATACTTTGCAGCCTGATCCGCGCTCTTGTTCATGACGGCGCCCATGTCGTCATAGGTCAACCCGTCTTCGCGGCGGATGACCATCAAGGCATCGCCAACAGTGTCCAAAATGGACGAAGCGGAAAACACGACGCGTTCCCGCTCGGTCTGTATACGGTTTGGCATTAGTTGGCCTCCCCATGAGTGAAATCGATGACAGGATCATTGGCGGACGGCGGGATGGCGCGGGCGATCGCGAGGATCAGCGCGCACGCCACGACCAGCCAGCCGGTGAGGAAAAGAGCGATGTCCATGTCTCAGCCTTTCCAGTGAGTGTCAGAGCAGCCGCACAGGACCGCGCCGCAGCGGGCGCAGGTCGGGGCTGGCGGGGCCTGATCGCACGTATCAATGGCCCAGGGCGTGAAGCGTGTGCCGGTCAGCGCTTTGCGGAAGCGGATCGGGCTCATGCGGCGCGGCCTTGGGCTTCAAGCTCGGCAAGCTTTTCAGAAGCGCGCGTGAGCGTGTCGACGCGAAGGCTTTTACCAGCCACCAGCTCCCCGAGCCGAAGCCCATTGCCAAGCAGCTTGCGGGATAGCGTGCTTGGGCTGACGGCCTCTCTCTCGCAGTACGAGTGAGCACGCGCTATGAACTGTGCTACGTCGGTCATGACCCAAATATGTAGAAAACTACACACTGGGTCAAGTATATATCTACACTCGCATTACACCCCTTTAACGGTGCACATGCGAGCCATGTCGTACGATTATGACGCCCTGCGCGAGCGCATCAAAGCGCGCATCGAAAGCACGGACGGCCTGAGCGTCCGAAGCGTGTCCCTGAGCGCTGGGGCAAGCGACTCTTTATTGAATAAATTTCTGACCAAGCAGACAAATTCCCTCAAACTTTCGTTTTTGGGGCGTGTCGCTGATATCCTTGAGATTACCCTTGAGGAGCTGGTTGCCGGTAAGCCGCTTACCTCACGGCTTACATGCGAGGAAATTGACGCCCTGGCAGCATCGGCAGCCGATGAGATTCAGCCGTCAATGTCGATCGCGGAGATTCGCTCCACTGTGACAGCAGCATTGCGTGACCGGCTAGAGCTCGTTCTAGTTGATCGCGAAGAGGCTGGTCATGAGGTGCCAGAGAAACTGACTGGCAAAGCTGGTCAACCAAAGCCGCCCACCAGCGCAGCCGTTTAGGCAACACCGCGCAGTCGACTGGGCAAGGGCTACAGCCACCCTTGCATGCAGGCCTATTAAGCATCAGCGGCTGACCGCTAGCCATAATCTCTCCTTGGGGACAAGCGCGCTCGCCCGATTCGGTTTGCGTTCTCATAATGTTCCGAATTTTCCAACATTCCTACAGATATTTATGCAGATCAGTCATTTTGTAGCTATCATTTTGTAGGTCCGTTTTCGGACCGATTAAGTAGAATCGATTGAACGCATGGCAATGTGTAAAAAAATACATATGCCTATTGACGTGTAGAAAACTACATAGCATTATCCCCTCCATCAACGGAGGTGGACATGCCCCAGGATAAAACTCTCGAAGCGCCAGACGGTCGGGCCACTAAGGTCCTAACGTTCAGTTCGTCATCCAACATCACCATCAGCGTTCCGGTGGCTCCGGTTGGCTTGAGCGAGGATGGCACCGAGGCTGAGCGTAAGCTGGTTGAGGCGCCGTTAGGTTCACACGCACTCTTCTGCCAAGCCCGCATGTGCGGCGACTGGTATGCGGAATTTACGGCTGGCAAGCGTATCGCTTGTGCTGTTGCTGAAACGCAGCCTGCTGCCATTCGGCTTGCAGCTTACAATCTGAGCGCTTCGGCATGACCGCCCTCACCACAATCACCGAAGCACTGTGGGATGGCGTGTCACGCTATGCCGAGATCGCTGACCTGTCGGACAAGCACTGGCATGTCCGGGTCCGCGACGGGATGCCTTTCGAGGTCCGCCGCTGGGGCTGTGGCGTCGACTGCGTGGCTATGGGTGGCGCGCATCATTTCAGCACGCTGGACGCTGCCAATCAGGCTGCTGCTCGCTGGGTGGGGGAGGGGCTGTGATGGCGACCGCAGTCTTCACCCTGACGCGCTCTTTGCCCGCGCTGGTCATGGATTTGGCCACCACTAAGCAGCGCCGGGCCACCCTGGACGCCGACATGTACGGCACCGACCCGACCAACGCGCAACTGTCGCTGGCTGACGAACTGGACGCCCGTGTCGAGGCACTGGAGCGCGAGTTCGACGCCGCTTTTTACAACATCGCCGGGGTGTCTTGG
This sequence comes from uncultured Novosphingobium sp., assembly GCF_964277725.1. Classification (NCBI taxonomy): domain Bacteria; kingdom Pseudomonadati; phylum Pseudomonadota; class Alphaproteobacteria; order Sphingomonadales; family Sphingomonadaceae; genus Novosphingobium; species uncultured Novosphingobium sp. Next base: position 23,706 of record NZ_CAXYKL010000286.1, read on the forward strand.
CACCTCGCAGAAGGAGCGCGGTCGTGATCCGCGCCGCCATCACCCTCGCCACCGGAAAGGACGCATGATGTTGAACTGGTTTCGCAAATCGTCTGACGCTGCCGTCGATCCCCGTGATGCGCGGATCAAGGAGCTAGAGGAAGACAACCGCTTCCTGCTGGACCGCGCAAAGACTGCCGAGGCCCTGCTTCAGACGCGTAACAGCCAGATCGCAGCGCTGGAGCAGATCAACGCGGATCAGTCTGCGCAGAACCGAAAGCTGTTCCAGCGCAACATGGAACTCGCCACGCAACTGGCGTCGTTCATCGCGCGTCGCAAAGGTGCTGGCGGTCGCTTCGTCAGCACGAAGCAGAAGCCGCAGGTGCTCGGCACGGTGGTGTCGGCATGAGCACGGTGGAGAACGTCGCGGACGTGCTGGATGCCGCTGCTGACATGATCGTCGAGTGCGGTTGGACGCAAGGCGCCTTCGAGGACAATGGTTGCTTCTGTCTGGATGGCGCAATCATGCGCGCGAAAGGCGTTTACGACACGTTGCTCGAGCTTGACTATGTTCGTCGGACAACCGGTTGGCCCAGCGCCATCATGTGGAACGACGCCCCCGAGCGCACCCAAGAAGAGGTCGTAGCCAAGCTTCGCGAAGCCGCCGCTCTTGCCCGCCAGGAGCAGGCAGCATGAGCATCGCCCGCACCATTCAGATCAATGATCTGACGCCAGACGAGTTAGCGATGCTGTTCACCGAAATGGACAGCGAGGATCAGGCCCGGTTCTTCGCGACTGTCTGGATAATAGCCAAGGACTGGCCCGGCGCAGGCTGGTGTCAGCAGTCGTGCGGCATCGTGCAGGCGAGCACTAGCGATGCCCGCGAAGCCATCCGCACGCTCGCCTCTCACCTTCCCGCCGATGATCTGGCGTGGATCGCAGCCGCAGGAGCAGACGCATGACCCTCGAACAGCAGCTTTCCACCCTGCTTGCCAAGCATGACCTGCTGAGCGTCGGCATTGATGCCATGACGGTCGGTGAAGACGTGCTGGTCCAAGCTAACGCCCAATGCATGGTCAAGGGTACTAGGACTGCCTTTGCAGAATCAAAGCGTGGCGGTGATGCCAGCGTCTTACTGGCTCAGGTTATCTCTCAAGCCAATGCAGCGCGCTTCGTGCCCGCCGAGGCTGAGCAGCTTTCTGGGCTAGCAGCATGATCGCCTCGAACCGCTCCTACGAGTCCGTGAGCAACGCGACCAAGCGCGGGTTCCTTCTGCCGGTCGTGGACGAACACGGCCGCCCGTGGACCGCGCGGCGTGTCATTGCCGAAGTCGCCACCGCTGTCCTGCTGTTCGGGGGGCTTGCTGTCCTTTGGTGTGTGCTGTGAAAAGGGAAGCAGTCTGCGCTTGGTGCAGCGCGTCCTTCATCGCTCGCAAAGACACCAGCAAGTTTTGCTCGAAGCACTGTGCGGCTTCTCGCCAAAACCAAGGTTATCGTGACGCCGGAGAACCTGAAGCCCGCTTCTGGGAAAAGGTCCAAGTGGCAGGTGACGATGACTGCTGGCCGTGGACGGCTGGTAAATTTCCGGCAGGCTACGGCATCATTCGTTACCGGGGCTATCACACAGGGGCGCATCGGGTCGCGTATCTGATTGCTAATGGCAATCTGCCTGAGGGCAAGCTGATTTGCCACCGGTGCGGCAACCCAGCGTGCTGCAATCCAGCTCATCTCTATGCGGGAAGTCACGCCGACAACACCAACGATGCGATCGCGCATGGGACATACAAGACGGTGTTCCAGCCAGGCGCGATGCACCCGAATTGGAAAGGTGCCAGCCATGATCGAGCCTAACGCGGACGATGTCTTCCGGGCGTCTGTGGTCGGAGCAGGGGAGGTTGCAGCTCTTTTTGATGCATCTCCCTGGCTCACAAAATTTGAGCTTTTTCATAGAAAAAAGGGCACGATCGCGACGCCGGAGTTCAACGCCGTCACCAATGGCGTGCCCGCTGACATGCGCATCTTCTGCGGCGTCATGCTTGAGCCCGTCGTGGTCGAGATCGCTTGCCGCCTGTGGGGTTATGAGCGCGTCGAGACGCCCAAGCGGCTGACCAACGGCAAGGGGCTTGGTGGCCATCCTGACCAGCTTGTACGCTGTTCTGAGCGCGGTGTGGGCGTGCTGGAGATCAAGACGGCTGACTGGCTGGTGGCAAAGGGCTGGGGGGACGAACCCCCGCTCAACTATCAGCTCCAAGCGCAGACCTATGCCGGCCTGGCTGGCGTCGAGTGGTGCGAGATCGTCACGCTGGTCAGTGGCAACGATCCCCGCCGCTTCCCGCTCCCGTTCAAGCCGAAGGTCTATGCCGAGATCGAGCGCCGCGTTGCCGAATTCTGGGCTGACGTGGAAGCCGATCGCGCGCCGCCCATCGATTATGCGCGGGACGGCAAGACGCTGGTCGAAGCGTTGGGTCAGCCGACCGACGAGGTGGCGGACCTTCGCGAGAGCCTGGATGCCGAGCAGGAGGCGATGGATTTCCTTGAGGCCAAGCGTCGTCGTGACGAAGCTGAAGCCGACATGGAAGTCGCCAAAACCCGGCTGATCGAGCGCATCGGCAAGGCTGGTGTTGCGCTGCTGCCCGGCCACCGTCTGACCGCAAACCGGACCAAGGACACGCCCGATCGCGAGGCGAAGCCGGGCGAAATCATCAAGGGGCGCCGTGGGTATCGGCGCTTCGATCTGAAGGAGATTGCGAAGTGAAACATGAGCTCAACGCGCATGGCCTTGGCTGTCTCACCATCATCATCATGGCTGGACTGGCTTTTTACGCCGTCCTCCACATCATTGGAGTCGCAAAGTAATGGCCACGCAACTCGCCACCCGCGACAATAACCCCGTCGCGATCATCCGCCAGAACCTCACGGCAATGGCACCCTCGTTTCGCGCTGCGCTCCCAGCCCATATCTCGGTCGAGAAGTTCACGCGCGTCGCTCAGACCGCCATCACCGGCAACCCTGACTTGCTGGAGGCTGATCGCTCGACGCTGTTCGCGGCATGCGTTCGACTGGCTCAGGATGGCTTGCTGCCCGATGGACGGGAAGCCGCGCTGGTCATTTTCAACGCCAAGGATCGGGCAACCGGCGGATGGACCAAGAAGGTCCAAGCCATGCCGATGATCGCTGGCATCCTCAAGAAGCTGCGCCAGTCTGGCGAGGTCGCGAAGATCAGTGCGCAGGTCGTCTACGAGAATGACGAATTTGTCGTCAGCTACGGCTTTGACGAGGATGTGACGCACAACCCACCCCGCCTTGACCAGCCGCGAGGGAAGCCGATCGGCGCATATGCCACGGCCATCCTCAAGGACGGCTCCAAGCTGCTGGAGGTGATGGGACTGGAGGAAATCGACAAGGTTCGCAACGTCAGCCGGTCGAAGGATAAGGGGCCCTGGGTCGACTGGTGGTCTGAGATGGCGCGCAAGACCGTGATGCGCCGCCTCGCCAAACGGCTGCCCATGTCGAGCGATCGCGATCAGGACATCTTCGAGCGCGATGAGACGATGGCTGTCGAGCATCAGCTGCATTCGCCAGTCCGAGAAATCCAGCCTGAGCCTGCACAGAACCTGTCGCGTCTGGATGCGCTCGAACAGGCCATCGACACCACCCCCCTTGACCCCAACGCTGGTGAGAAGCGCGGGGATGAGGACATGGGGGAGAACCTCAATGCCTAACCACGTCATCAACGAGTTGATCTTCCGCGACGTCGATGCAGCCGCACAGCAAGCCATCATCGCTGCGGCATGCGACGCGGAAGGCAATGTCGACTTTTCCGTGCTGGTCCCGTCTCCGCTGAATGTCTGGCAGGGTAATGTTGGCAGTCAGCACGAAAAGGCTTTCGGCAACACCGGCTTGGCTTGGAACCGCGCCAACTGGGGCACCAAGTGGAACGCATACAGCCATAAGCCGACGATCCAGACCGCTGATAGCCTTACGTTGATCTTCGAGACAGCTTGGTCGGCACCTTACCCATGGCTCGCTGCGGTCATGAACAAGCTGTCGCTGCCATTCGACCATAATTGGCTGGATGAAGGCGCAGAGTGGTCAGTCAGCGGTAGGTTCTGGTTTGAACCGCAATGGGGTCCTGAGTGGAAGGAAGAGAAGTCTTCTGAAGAGGATCATCGCCGCCTTCACAAGCTGCACTGGGGCGTCGAGCAATTCGAGGATGAGGCATGACCCACCTCTGCGCCGCCCGCCCGCCAATCCCCCCGCATGAATGTCCGGACTGCTGCGCCATCTTCGCGCCGGTCGAGAAGAAATGGAGTGATGCCCGTGGCTGACATACCCGAAAGCACGAAGAGCGGCCTTGAAATCGCTCATGATATCATCGCTACCGATCTGGCGGATGCTGAAGAGCATTGCGACCCTGATTGGATCGACCAAAGCAAGACGGCTCTTGATGCCATCATCAAATGTCTTGCCACCCGCGCCGCCCCGCCCGCGATGGATCGGGAGGCGGTAGCTCAGATTATCGATCCAACAAGCTTCTGTGACGTGCCCTACACCGATGATCCGATCATGATCGACATGGTAAAAACGTGGCAGGATACCGCGCTCGCAAAAGCCGACGCCATCCTCTCCACCCTCTCCGCAGACGCGATCCGCCAGGGGGAGGTGTTCATCCGCATGGTCAGTCGTCTGACGCACTCGGGTGACGATGGGTGGACGCCAGACGACGCAGATGATGCCACCCAGACACTAGATGGTCTGATTGCTAAGGCGCGGACCACCATAAGCGGTCACATGGTCGATTGCGCGTGGCATGTCGACCAGTATCCGCACGAATGCACCTGCGCTCTCGCCACCCCCGCCTCTCACGCCAGCGATGGGGGGAAGGCATGAGCCGGATCGTCGTGCGCTATTCGTGCGGAGCCGCGTCGGCTGTTGCTGCGAAGCTGACTCTAGCCAAGGGCGGTGACGTCGTGATCCACTATAGCGACACGCGGTCAGAGCACCCCGACAATGAGCGGTTCCTCGCAGATTGTGAGCGCTGGTTCGGTGCGCCTGTCACTCGCCTACACTCAGAGCGGTATCACGACGTCTGGGACGTGTGGACCCGCCGCAAGATGCTGGTGTCAGGGGCGTCGGGCTTCGCGCCCTGCACCGAAGAGCTAAAGCGGATGACGGCGGAGATGGCGCAACGCCCCGGCGACGTGATCGTAATGGGGTACACCGCCGAAGAGCAGCACCGCTTTGACCGGGTGCGTAAGCGCAACCCAGGAGAGCAGATCGTGGCGCCGCTTATCGACGCGAAGCTGACCAAGGCTGACTGCCTGGCAATCATCGAGCGCGCCGGGATCGAACTTCCCGCCATGTATAAGCTCGGGTTTCGCAACAATAACTGCATCGGCTGCCCCCGCGGCGGGATGGGTTATTGGAACCATATCCGCCGCCATTTTCCCGACGTTTTCGACCGCATGGCGCGGCTGGAGCGTGAATTGGGCCACGCGATGTTACCTGATGGGAAAACCGGCCGACGCGTCTTCCTTGACGAATTGGCCCCGGACCGTGGCCATCACCCGAGCGAGCCCGATATCGAGTGCTCGGTGATGTGCGCCCTTGCCGAACAGGAGATGGCCGCATGACCACCCAGACGCCGGATGCTGTGCGCGAGGCGGCAAATGTCGCAGCTTTCCACGCAATTTACGGCAATGGTGCCGATCCTTTTACCCGCCCGGAAGCCTTCGGTTATGCCAGCGAGGTGGCTGGCGCCATCCTCTCCGCCCTCGACAGCCGCGCGGGCGATGCGGGGGAGGAAATCGAGAACGGTTGCACCGCCGACGACGCCGTTGATTTTGTATTCAACCGGCTTGCGAGCAAGCTGGGGCTTGCCGAGTGGCAGGTGGTCGAGGGCAGCGAGGAATGGGAAGGTGATGTCTCCGCCACGTTGCACCGCCTACTTGTTGATGCCGGTATCATTGATGCCGAAACCGGCGCTGTAGCGACTCTCGCCACCCCCGCGCCCGCTGTCGATGCGGTCCCGGCGGGGGAGGTTGGAGAAGGTATTAAGCTGGCCAGCGATTGGCTTCGCGCCAACATCAACAATCCGATGATCCCACATTGGTGCGATGCCATGTTAGACAGTCTTGGCGTGACGAATGGGGTTGCCGATCTTCTCGCCGCCCTCTCGCACGGGGAGGGGCGGAAGTGAGGGGCTATCGAGCAGATCGGGTCACTGCGTCCGTGGCGGCCTGGTTCTTCGGGGTTGCGCTGTCCGGCGCCATCGGCGTCCCGTTCTGGCGGACTCAACCTTACGGTGACGGCTTCGACGTTTCTCTGACCGCAGCAGTCGCGATGTGGTTCCTGATCGGAGCCATAGCCAGGCCATACCGCGTCACCAACGTTGTGGTCGATCGAACCGGCATCACTGTCGTTGAACGGCCCGCATGACCGCCTCCGGTTTCGCGATGAGCGAGAAGCGGGCGGTTCGGTACGACGACGCCGGGTTCAGGGTCATACGGGCAGGCACGGAGCATGTTGCCACCGAATACCGCGCGCCGGACGGTCGCACGACGCAGATGGCGGGTGAGGGGGAAGACGTTCGCGAGATGTTGAGGGGAGGGAGGGATGGGTAGTGCATTGCTGACTGCGGAAGAAGCAGCCGCCCGCTTGGGCATCTGTGAACGGACCCTGCGCGAGCTGCGGAAAAAGGGTGACATAGGCTATGTCGCTGTGACGCCGAGCCGCTTCCGCTACACCGAAGAAGATTGCGACGCGTTCATTGAATCGCGGCGCCGGAAAGATGAGACATGTCCCTCCGCAAAGACCCCCGCTCGCCGTATTGGCAATACGACTTCCAGTTCAAGAAACGGCGGTTTCATGGCTCGACTGGCTGCACAGCGAAGCGGGACGCGCAGCGCTACGAAGACGAGGTAAGGCGGAAAGCGGCGCTTGGCGAGGATGAGCGGCCGGGCATCACGCTTGACGACGCGGCAGAGCGGTTCTGGCTGGACAAGGCTAGGCGGGACAAGAACGCCAATGACACGCAACGGATGCTCGGCAACGTCGTCGGCATGATCGGACCGAAGCGTATGGTGTCGTCCATCCGCAATCGCGACTTTGACGCGTTCATTGAGAAGCGGCTGAAGACCGGCGTGTCGAACGCGACCGTCAACCGGGAGGTCCAGCTTGCCCGCCGCATGTGGCGCTTCATCCTGTTGCGCGGGTACGATCTGCCAGTGCCAGGCACGGACAAGGCGGTCGACTTTGCAACGCTGATGCTGCCCGAGCCAAAGGAGCGCGTGCGCAGCCTGTCGGTGGAGGATGAGGCCAAGCTGCTTGCGGCACTCGGTGACGATCTGCGGGCCATGGTTGAGTTTGCCATTCTGTCTGGCCAGCGACGCGGTGCTCTGACCGGGCTGCGCTGGGACCGGATCGACTTCGCTGGCGCGCGTGCGGAGGTGCACACGAAAGGCGACCAGTGGCACAGCTTCCCGCTGACCGATCGCATGGTCGAGATCCTGCTGATGCAGCCGCGCGTCGATGGGTGCCCGTTCGTCTTTACCTACAAGTGCACCCGGCCGTCGCCAGCGCGCAAGGACAGGGCAGGGCGGCATAAGGGCGTTCGCTACCCGTACAGCGAAGAGGGCTGGTATCGCGAATGGAAGCGGGCCTTGAACGCGGCCGGTATCGAGGACTTCCGGTTTCATGACCTTCGCCATACCAGTGCTACGCGTGTCATGCGCGCAACCGGCAATCTCAAGGTCGTGCAGCGGATGCTCGGTCACACGGATATTTCGACCACGGCACGTTACGCCCACGTCAACGAAGACGATGTGCGCGCGGGCATGTCTGCCGCGAACTTACGGAATAGTAACGGAGTGGTATTGCCAGAGAGTGGCGAAAACGCTAGTATTTCAGACGATTTAAAGGGTGGTTGTTGACTGCTTTGGGAGCAGGATGTCGCAGGTTCGAATCCTGTCTCCCCGACCAGAATGGCTGTTTTCCGCCATTCTTGCGCTGACGAAAGCGTCGCCAGCCATCTGAAACCGGAACAGACCGGAGACAGGTGGAAATCATGGGAAATCGAAACCACGGAATAGTCCCGGAGCGGGTTGGCGATGACCTTCCCGAGTCGTGGAATGACACCCTCGCTCGTGCGGCCAAGCACGAGGATATCGCGCTTAGCCTTAGCCAGCATTTTGATCGCGTAAGCGTCACGAAAGCTGCCGCCCACTTCGCGGTTGCCGATGCACTGCGATGCCGGGCGTGGAAGAAGTGATGGCTCTCGTCTATCATGGTACGCCGCTGACGCCGCGCGAGGCCCTTCTGGCGGCTGGCCCGCGCGCATATTGCGTGAGCTATTTCCGACCCGACAGCGTGTCAGACGTGGAAGCGCAGGCGCCCTTCATCATGTACGACAATGGCGCGTTCTCTTTCTGGATGCAGGCACTCCGCGCCGGTGCTGACCCAATGGATGCAGGCCGCAACGATTGGAGAGACTATTATGCCTGGCTGGAAGATCGCCTGTTTGTTGCTGGTCGCTGGGCCATCATACCTGATCGGCCTGCGGCTCCTTCTCAGATCAATGACGGCTTTCTCAACGACTGGCCGTTTGGAAAGTCACGTGGAGCCCCGGTTTGGCATATGGACGGCCCTCTGGAACGTCTCGTTCGTCTGTGTGATCGCTATGATCGCGTTTGCCTTGGCTGGGTAGGCGACCCGAAGAAAGAGCCGGTCGGCTGCGATGCGTATCGCCGTCGCATGGATGATGTCGCGGCGTTGATGGGTAACGCTTGGCACCCGCTGCATATGTTGCGTGGTGTCGCGGTCGGTGGAGACTATCCTTTCGCGAGCTGTGACAGCACCAGCCTTGCGCAGAACCACCACAGATACCGCCTCCGCCTGTTCGCCGGGACGCCCGACGAATGGAGCGGTGTGCGCGCCTACGCCGACAGTCTTGAGAGGAAAGCAGCATGACCGACCTGACCGAGCGGCTGCGGAAGCTGCTGAATGATGCGACGCCGGGCGATTTGTCGACTGCCCAGCGCCACACCGAAAACGAAACCGTCGAATGCCCACTATGCCAAGAAGGCGAAGTGGAGGCGTCGGACTATTGCAATATTGATGGCAGGGCGCTGGGCGTCCAGTTCTATGGCATCGGCAAGGAGTTCGGGGCGCATGAGCGGCTATGGTCTGAAACCCTTGCCGCCCTCCCCGACCTTCTCACCACCCTCGAAACCCTCACGCAGGAAAACGCGCGGCTGAGGGAGGCGGGCTGGCGGGATATCGAGAGCGCGCCGAGAGACGGAACACGGATCATGCTTTGGCTACGCGAGCCGTGGGCATGCGTTGAAGTTGCCCGCTGGTACGAGTCTTGGGGTATCTGGCTGACCGATCGCTATTTCCCAAACGAGACAGACGATATGGGCGGCATTGGTGCCGATGTCCCCACCCACTGGATGCCGTTGCCGCCAGCCCCCGCCCGCAAAGCCCTCGGAGGCGGCGATGGGTGAGGATGGCTTTTACGACGATAGCGGGCGCTGGTGGCCCGCGAATGCCGAATGGTGCGACCGCTGCCAAGGTATGGGGACCGAGCAATGTGACTGTGGTGGCGACTTCTGCTGCTGCGGCGCATACGACAGCCTGCCTTGTCGCCAGTGCGATGGCGAAGGCTACTGGATACCAACCGCTCGCGATCTAGAAGCCCGGAAGCGGACGGCGGAATGGATGGCCAAGGTCTGGGCTGAAACCTCTGACAAGGAGCCCCACCCATGACCAACACCGACGCGAAGATCATGCGGGAGGCGGGGAGCGAGAAGCCATACTACTGGTATTGGCGCATCCTGCAGGATGTAGGCGATGAGCGGATGCCTGTCGCAAGCGGCTTCTGCCTAGATCGCAATACCATGCTCCGTGAGATGAGCCATTACGCGGCGCTTTATGTCGAGGATGGGCCGATCGAACTTCAAACCCGAGCAGGCAAGAACCGTTGGCGGAGGCATAACCCATGACCGACCCCACCGAAATCGCGCGCGTCGCGGCTGGGATGACGAGGGCGCAGAGGGCTATTGTTGGAGGCGAATGCCGAGACATTGGCAATCCAAAGACCTGGTTCTTGGTCTGGCCTGAGTATCGCGAGAAGCGCAATCAGCGGACTTTTGCGGCCCTTACAAGAGTGGGCGTGATCGAGCAGACGCGGTTCGGTCCTACGTCCTTGACCGAAACTGGCCTCGCCGTCCGCGACTACATCCTGCGGGAGAAGAGCGGTGGGTAGCATCATGGTAAACGGGGTCCGCATGGATCATGTGCGCCGCTGCCATTGCGGACGGAAGCCAAAGATCAGGACCGGCTATGAAGGGTATGACGATGGCACCGGGCCATTCATCATCCTGTGCGATCACGGCAGCCCGTTGGCGGATCAGCCGACAGACTGCCTTCACCTGACCCTCTCCAGAAGCTGGACCAAGACGCGCGCAACGACGAACTGGAACCGCTTGATAAGGGAACACGGCCATGACTGACGTGAAGGTCGAGCAGTGCGACGAAGACGAGGCTCACTACCTAGTTGGCAAGCTGGCGATGGATTTGGGTATTAATCTGACTGGGGATGCAGTCCGCGACTTGTTCTATGCGTCCTTCGCCCGCCACCGCCAAGCAGCCGAGAAGGCGCAACAGGAGCGGGATGCGGCGTATATCGAGGGCAAGGGCGGTGTCATCCCCGGCGCTACGGTATTCGTCTCGCTTATCACAGGCGAGAACATGCCGTGCATGAGTGGCGACGCCCGCGACAAGCTGAACCCGCACAAGCGCCGCCAGTTCGATGACGCAACCCGCGATCTCGCCACCGCCATCAGGAGCCAGGGCCATGAATAAGCTGGTAACGCTGAGTTTCGAGCAAGCTTTGCATCGCTTCACCAATCGGATGATTGAGCGGTCAACCGGGAGCGAAGCTGAAACCCGAGAACACGCCCGGCAAGAGGCGGGGTATTACGATGACATCGGTTGGTTGCGCACCGAGCCAGAAGCTTGTGCAGATGACGCCATGTCGTATTGGGGGGAAGGCTGATGACCATGAATAAACTGCTTGCGCTCGCGGATCGCGTGGAAAAGCTCACCGGGCCGGATCGGTCTATCGACGGCATGATCGCGGAGGCCACTGGCGAATATCCCTGCTGGGCTCCCATGCAGAATGTGCGGCAACCAGAGCTTTTTACAGATGGCAAGCCGGGTACGAGAGCGCGGGAATGGCTTGCTCCTAAGTTCACCGCCTCCCTCGACGCCGCCATGACGCTGGTGCCGGAGGGGTGGGGATGGACAGTAGGCGATAAGTCGCCTGATCCGTCGCTCGCATGGTGTGAAATTGACCACCTGCCATGGCACGAAGGCTACGGATGGGCGGTAGAGCGGAAGCTTATTGTGCAAGCCGCCACGCCCGCCCTAGCCCTGATCTGTGCCGCCCTCCGCGCCCGCGCGCATGGGGGAGGGGAGGGGTGATGGAAGCGTTTATCGGAATCTCTATCGTTCTCATGGTGGTGTCGTTCGTTTTTGCTCTGATATCTTTGCCATTTTGGTTCGGGTCAGCGTTGTCGCTTGCAGTTCGCAAAACGAAGGCGAGTGACGAATATACGCGCTTGGTCATTGATCTTCTGGCGATGGGCAAAGATTGGAAATGCGATGCGTTCTATGCGACCCATCCCTGCGGCGTCAGGCTCTGGATCGCGAGCGGGCGTAGTCATCTGAAATATGAGGATGGTAAAGGCCGCAAATTGAGCCGCCTTGATCGCTACCGCCTATGGCATGCCGTTGATGGCATCATGTCGGGGCGACTGAGCAACGATGCGCATGAGCTGGCTGAGGCAATCGTCAGGAGATACAATAAGGAGAAGCCAGCATGACCGATAACCCGCTGGTCGAGGCTGTGGGCGAGGCCATCTTCAACGTCGATGTTGGCAATACGAGCAGTGATGACGAACGCCATTATCATGTCACGCTGTACAATCATCAGACGAAAGAAGATGAGGTGATCGCGACTTATGATTATAGCTATGGCGTAGCCAACTCACTCGAATTGCACGTAAAGCACAAGAAGGAGCAGCGCGCTCTTGCCGCCCTCCGCGCGATCGAGGACGCGGGGTATGAGATAGTCGCGAAAGCCGGTAAGACCGCACAATGACCAGCCGCCCTCTTGTGATCGTCCAAGCCGACGAGGTTGCCGTGATGACGGCACCCTTGGCTATGGCCGCAGCGGCAAGGGGCTACGACGTATACGACGTGTCGCTTTCCCATCCGCGCACTTTCGATACCGAGGGGCGAGCACCGATCCTTATTTACGGTTCCGTCGCCTTGTTGCACCATTGGGCGGCAAAAACGGAAGCGTTGCGCAACTGGACTTTCTGGGATGAAGCGGCCCTATCGCCGGACACGTGGGCGAGCCGTCTGGGCAATCTATATCTGAACGCCGATGGCAGGCGGACGATAGCTTGCGAGGTCCCGGCAGGCTGGTACGCGCGCCCGATGCGCAATGCCAAGGCTTTCACAGGTGGTCTTTCCATCCCGGATAATGTCGCATCGGATACGCCGGTATGGGCCGCGCCGGCCAAGCGAATTGACGCCGAGGTGCGTGTCTTCATCGTTGGCGGCAAGCCTGTCGCGGCATCGACCTATCAGGTCGCCGGTCAGCATGTCCGCGTGACGACCGACGCTCATGTTGATGCAGCGGTACAGGCTGCAACTCACGCGCTGCGGGTATGGACGCCATTGCGTCACTGCGTTGCCGATTTAGCTCTGTCGGACGGCGTTTGGCGAATCATTGAGTTCAACTGCCTCAACACCTCTGCTTGGTATGCTGTCGATCCGGGTGTTGTGCTGGATGCTTTTGTGGAAGCTGAAGGTTGAGGGTGACACCGTAGCGCCACCCTCCTAGCCCGATGCCGAAGTAGAGCGGGGACGGCTTAACGTCGATGCGACGCGAAACCTCTGTAGTGGAATACTGAGAATCGCATGCCCCGGCGCTTAGGTCAACCTTGGGTTACTCCACCGGCTTAGTCGTAGCCGCCACAATGATCGGCGCGATCTTGCGCGTCAGGCCAGGCGCCACCAGCGTCCCCACGATGATGGCCGCTTGCGGGTTCTCCTTCACCACGCGCACGATGGATTTCAGGGCTTTGCCGAGGTTCATTGGTTCGTTCCTTTCTGTGCAGTCTGCTCAACGATCGCCGCGTTCTTCTCCGCCAGCTCGCCACCGCCCTTGGTGGCGGCATAGGCCCACGACACCACGTCCTTGATGAAGGCACCGACCACCAGCGTGCCGAGCGTCTTGAAATACTCGTTCTCGCGAAGGGCGGGGACAGCGGCGGTCATCACAAAAACCATGACGGTCAGCAGGAACACGCCAATGCCGATCCAGCCGCGTGCGTCGGGGAGGGGGAGGCGGTTCACATCACACCCCCATCCCGAAGCGCGCGCTCAAACGCCTGCGCATAATCCTCAATGTCGTCCGCCTTGTCCTGGATGTTCACCAGATAGCGGGCGTTGATATACTGCGCGCGGGTCGCCACGCCTTTCATCGGCAGACGCTGCGCCATCGTCTTGCCCTGCGCGTCGTACCAGCCTTCCTCCATGCCCCGGCGTAGCGCGAAGGCGGCGATGTCCGGCCGCATTGCAAGATCAGGGTTCGCCAGGATCTCGCCCGGCTTGATCATCCCGGCCGCAGCAGCTTCCGCGTCGAGCCGCGCGTAATTCTTCTGCCATGTCGTCTGGACGTAGCCCCGGCCGTACCAAGGCCAGTAGCGCAGGTTGCTCTTGCGCCACGCCTCCGACAGGTTGAACGCCTCTCGCACCGGCTGCATCGTCTTGGCGGTTTCGTGCCAGGCCGTCGCCAGCATGTACGCCTGATGGGAAAGCGGCGCGCTGTCGATCGCGTTTAGGATGTGCTCAAAGCCGTCGACTTGAGATTGGGTCAGTGGCCCGAGGCGGGCGCGAACGGTTTTATAGAAGGCGGCGCGGTTCATTCCTTCGCTCCTGTAACGCGGTCCAGCGACGCCACGGCAGCCGCGACCAATGGGCTTGCAGGCTGACCGTCCACCCGGATGGCACTGACCTGCACTTGGATAAGCTGCTTCTTCAGGCTCTCGATCGTGGCCTGCTGCTCTTGGACGCAGGTGTTCAGACGCTGCACTTCGGCCTGCATCTTCTCCTGCCCTTCCATACACGCTTCATGGCGCGCATCGGCCGCTGCGATCTCGCGCGTAAACCGGGCGGTGGCGTCCTCAAGGAGCTGGCCCATCCGCTCCTCTACCTTGGACTGGCGATTGGCGAGCGCCTCCAAGACGGCAGGCAGGCCTTTCCACCAGCCGATGAGGCTGATGGCGACCAGTACCCAAATGCCAGCGCCGCCAGGCGTCCAGCCCTTGGAGATGAGGGGAAGCAATTCCTCCATCACTTACGACCGCGTTTTTCCAAATGCTGCGCCAGACGGACGCAAAAGATCGCGGCAAACGCCATAAAGATGAGTGATCCTAAGCCAGACACCCGGTCCTCCCAAAGCATAGATGCAGGCCAGTTGCGCGAGGAACGTCAAGTCCAGCGCGCGGTCATACACCCCCCATTCGATCAGCCCAAAATCGCGGACGGTGTGGAAACATTGCTGGATCGCCAGCAGCGAGAAGATTGACCAGCCCCACCAGAAGCGGCGGAATGACCAGTCCAGCCGCCAGCCGCTGACCAGCACGAAAGCCCCAGCAGGGCATCAGTGATTGACCACAGATGCTCGCTTTCCAGCGGCAGCCCAATCGACCAGAGAAGCGATGCAGGAGGCCATGGGGACCATGCCAGCAGATAGAGCGCCCAAGCCCCCGCAATGGCCGTCATGACGCTGGTAGCCGCCCTGCGATGCTTGGGAGGAGCGTGCAAGGCAAAGGCATAAGCCAGAGCCACCAGCGCCATGAACAGCCACCTCATTACGGCAGCCGAGGCTTCGGGGGAGGGGTGTCGCCGCCACCACCGCCACTCAGGGGCTGGACCTGCCGCGCATCGTAGTTGTCGAGCACAGCCTTCAGTTCGCCCCAGCTTTGCGGGTCCGGCGCACTGCCCAAGGCGGCCTCAAGCATCTTGCGGAAATCGCCGCTTTTATGTGCACTCTGCTGATCGGGGTGCATTCTCATTCTCCTGCCGGGGTAGCGCCCGACTGCGCATCAGGTGGGACGGGCGCATCGGTGCCGGTGTCCTCGGGATCTTCAGCCCGGCTCAAAAGCGATGCGATGCCCGCCGCGATCTCCGTGTTGGGTGCCCGCACAAGCGCTTGGGCCAGCAGGCCCCGCCAGTCTGAGCTTTCCGAGAGAACTTGTTCTGCCTTGGCCATATTACGATCCTGCCATCAGTTTTGCGTTGACGAGCGCGGTGCGAATTTGCCCGATCGCGGTTCGCGCCTCTGCGTCCACGGTCGTGCCGCCAGTCGGGAGCGTGAAGCTCGCAGCCTGGATCGCACCGATGATGCCGAGAGGGGTGAACCGGCCAAAAACCGCGCCGTAGATGTTCACGTTCTTGGTGCCCGTGACGCCAGCGGGGTTATTCAGGATCAGCGTCAGGCCATTGCCGGAGACGGCGCGCAGGACCACGGCACCGACATCCTGAATGAACAGGCGCTGGCCTTCATAGAAGCCGTAATTCGTAGGCACGGTCGCCTGAACTGACCCGCTGGTGACGTTGATCGTCATGCTGCCGGGATCGGGATCCACCGAGCCAGCAGACTGCGTAATCCACCCCGCTACGCCGCCAATCGGCATCGTGTCGTTGACGCCAGACGACCCGGCGTTCACGACGAAATGGCCCTTCGGATAGGTGCCAGTCGATGGCGCAGTCACGCGCGCCGAGGTCAGGTAGCAGATGCGGCTATCCGACTGCTGCCAGCAGCGAAGCGTCGCTGCCGTCACGTCCGAGCGGCTGGCGATGCTGTAGATCACCACCGAATGGTCCGGCCCCATGTTCGACCAGTCGATCACCGAACGATCGGCAATATCGCAGCCCAGATTGATGCCGGTCCGCGTTTGGCTCAGCGGTGCGCCGGGACGGAACTCGCATTGCTGGAGGACCAGCACGCTGGACGGGTTCGAGCGGTCATAGTCGAGGAACGACCCCAGCTCGGTCACGTCAACGCTGTTGCGGTCAACAATGCCCTTCAGAAAGACCGCTGCGCCGCCCGTGTCGACCGAATAGCGAGAGCTAATCTGTCCCTCGAAATGGCAGCCGTCGAACTCGGTCCCGCCGCCCATGATCGAGCCTACGGGGTCACAGAAATGCACATGCGACCGGGCCGCCGCGATCCAGCCGCAACGGTCGAAATGGATCGAATGACCGGCCGACAGGATGACGGTATGCGCGTCGCCTACCTGGTCGTTATAGAACTCGCAGTTGGTAACGCGGATGTCGGTATTGGCGTTGCGCGGCGTCAGGTTGGTGACGCCGGGGACCACCAGCTGGACGTTCGGGGCGTTGGTGTCAGAACCCCAGATCGCCGCGATGCCGGACGATCCACCACCTGGCCGGAAGCGGCAATTGTGCCACTCCGCGCTCTCCGCTGCGATCGAGACAAGCGTAGCCTTGCCGTAATTGCCCTGAATTTCGAGGTCGCGGAACTTGTTGTTGTTGCAGTTGTCGCTCGTCGTGGTGCGTGCCAGGACGATGCCGGCATAGGCCTGATATTCGTCGCCAGCAACCAGCGATAGACTGCGCACGGTGGCCGTGTTGCGACCCACCATGTTCAGGATGATGGCACCCGAGCCGTTGGGCCACAGCTGCGTTGCACCGCGACCGGCGCCCTCGACGGTGATGCGCTTCTCGAAGTCCGGCACCTGCTTCATGAGGCTGAACGCGCCCCGGAAAATGCCCATCGGGATCGTCAGCTTGCCGCCGCGCGGGTTGGCCTCCAGATCGGCAATCGCGGACGCCCAGGCCGTGGTCCAGTCGGGCTTGCCGTCAGCATTCAGCGTGACGAAGCGCACATAGTCGCGCAGGCTCACCACCTCCGCCGCAGAGGTCCGCTTCAGCGCGCCCGTCGTCAGCGGTACGCCATTCAGCGCCACCACATCCTTGTCATCGGCCGTCGCGGTGAAGTTGCCGCTCACATAGGCGTACGTGACCGGACCGGATGGCGTCAGGAGGATGTAGCTGCCGTTCGTGACGGGGGCGTTCTTCATAGCCGCCAGCGTCGGGTAGGTGCTGTTGGCGGGGCCAGTGGGTCCAACAAAGTCAGCAGGCGTGCCGATGATCACATTGTCTTGCCGACGTGTAACGCCAGCAAACCGGAATTCGAGCGCGTAAACCCCATCGACCACGCTGAACGCAAACGCGCCCAGAACGTCCGTCGTAATCGGGTTTGCCTGTCCACTGTCCAGCGTGGCAAGCGATCCGTCTTTATTGAAAACATAGACCAGAACGCCGGGGATGGGGCGGCCATAGTCGTCGTTTACGGTGTCACGGTATGATGCCACCGCTGCCTCCATCGTTGTAAAGATCTGCCGTAGTCGTCGCTACGACGGTGCTGCCCTTGGCGTCCGTCACCGTCAGCGTAATTCCTGCTGTGACGTAATCGCCGGGGCTGACACGCGCACGGAAGTAAGCGCCGCTGATGTTGCCGTTCACGACTGCGACCGCTGAATTGTCGCTTACCCAAGCGTAAACGTACGGCTCAACGCCTCCCGTAACCTTGGCGATCAGCGTGTTCGTGTAGACATCAACCGGCCTGTTCTGTGCGGCAGCGCCCGACGCAGACGCAGGCGTGATGGTCACGCTCATAGGTGCAGCGGATTGCCCAACCTGTACCAGAGCATTTGACTGGTCGCGAAACATTGGCACCGTGATCTCGATGAGGCCTGCCCCCGTACGGAAATACGGCGTTACGTCGACCAAGCCCGAGGATGTGCGGAACTTAGCCATTGGCTTTCAGCCACAAATCGCCAGGCTGGCTGGTCGGGTCAGTCGTGTTTTCAGGACCGAAAACACGGATGGCGGGGTAGCTGGCTGACGCTGCATAAGCATGGCCGCCAGCTCCAGAACGGGTGATGTTGCCGCTGATGGTGCCGCCAGCAGCGGGGAGAGGATCGGGAATGCCGGTAGCGGCCTTCAACGCCGCTTGATTGGCCAGCGTCAGCAGATTGCGGCCATATTCGGTAGTCGACAGCGCAGCGATCGCGGTCAAGTCGCTATCGAGCGGCTGATACTGGACGTTTGCGAGGAACAGCGACGGGTCATAGCTGATGAGATTGCCATCAGCGTCCCGTACCCGCAGCGAGTAATCCTGTTCCGCGAAGAAAACGTAGACCGGGGTTCCGCCATCCACGATCACGCCACCGAGGGTCCGCAGCGGCTGGCTGAGCGGCACAGTCATGGCCGGGTCGCGATACAGCTGGAGCGGCTGGTCTTCTGGGTCAGCGTTTGCCACGCCGATGTAGATGTACCCGGCATCAAGCAGAGTGCCGCGAAGGTTCAGCCACAGCGGGCGTGGGTTGGCGAGCTTAGTCATTCTGATTGCCTCCGCGCTGCGCCGTCAGGTTGATGCTGGTCGGGACAAAGCGGCCGCTCTTGCCTGCTTCGACGAACTGGCGGACAAACTCCTGCGCTTGCTGGTCGATCTTACGGGCAGATGCGGGCGTGCCGTCGTAGCGCAGGATGCCGTCGAGCGTACGGCGGGTGGCGGCAATCTCCTTGCCCTTCGCAGCGGCGCCGGCCACGGCATTCAGCGCCGTGCCGAGGCCAGGAATATGGCCACCAAACCGGAGGGTGCCCGCCTTCAAATAGTTGATGATCTTCGTCGCGGTGCCGCTAGGGTTGACTGTCCCGCTGATCGGGATCGTGGCGTTGCCGATGATCCGGCGCAGCTTCATCAAACCATTGAACTGCTCTTGATCCAGCAGCTCGCGCAGCTTGAGAGGCCCGAAGCGTTCGATCGCACTGTTCAGCTTGGCACCGCTAACCACATCGCCGATCTGGCCATTGCCGTGGTTGACGTTGCGTGAGATCGCGCTGTCGAAAATGTCTGCGAGGCCCTGATGCTGGATCGCAGCCCACGCCTGCCTCGAAGAAGGCGTATTGCTCGACAGCAGTAGCGACTTCACGCGACGGAGGTTGGATACACCGTCCTTACCCGCGCCCAATACCTGCGCAATGGCGCGCTCAGGCATCAACACATCGGTTTCGGTCCCACGCTTCACCGCAATCAGGTTGTCGATGATGTCCTTGGCGTTGAACGTCTGGCGCTGCTGGCGATGGGCCGCTCGGGCGGCCTGAAGCGTCTGACCAATGCCACCCTCTTGCCCGCTGGCGCCCTCAAGAGCAGCCTCAAGCGCATCATCGATAGCTGGCTTGATCGCTTGCGAAGCGCGCGAAGGGTCGCTCATGTAGAGGCGGTTGACGGCCTTACGCAGGTCCTCCGCATTGGCGGCGGTCAGCTGCTTGACGGGACCGCGAAACGAGACGGCCGACCCGTCGTCTAGCGTGACGCGGGTAATGCCTGCTTCGTTGATAGGCGCAGCTTCACCGATCAGGCCGTAGCGCGCCATTTCCTGCTCGATCGACTTCTTGACGCCAGACGGGACCAGCTCATCGATCAGAACATCAGTGGCGGCATTACGAATGCCGTCCGTCTCAAGCGGCAACGCCTCCCCGCCTGCTTCCTCTGCCAGTCGGTACAGGCGTGACA
>NZ_CAXYKL010000287.1:0-3287 GCF_964277725.1 uncultured Novosphingobium sp.
CAATCTCCCGAACCTGATTGTCTGTGTTCTGCTCTGCCGTGCTTACGCGGCAATAGGCGAATGTGCGTGCCATGCTGCTATCCCTGTATCGAATACGTGCAACACTATGTGGCATGTACCGGAACTATGGTCAAGCTAGTTTCTGATACGCCTACCCAGCCCGTACCGTAATCGGTCGGTTGTGATACGCCTGCCGTAGCTGGGCCGGACCTGTGATCGGCAGGGTAGGGCTGGCCTTGGTTTGCGCAGGGAAGGGTGGGCAAGCCCCCTACGGGGACAATGCGAGCGCCTCTTGTCTGAGGTGCCCCCTCGCGTAAGGATGCTATTTTTTAGCCGTGAGGGTGCGCGAGTGGCTAGGTTCGATCTCTACGGGAAGCGTCAAGCGGATGCTGCTAAGTTAGGGCAAACGGATGTTTACCGATACGACATTCTGCCGGAAAAATTTCGAAATCAATTTCTCAACATCGCTCAAGAAGTGTTTGGTGAAGACAACTACTACATTAGAGGTGAAGGTCATAAGCCCAACAGAAACTGGTCATGGGTTCATAGAACGTATGGTCATGAGGAGGGGAAATATGTTGCTAATGTAAGTACCGACATAGCTTCATTGATGCGAGATTTATTCAGAAAAGCGGCATTTAAAGATGCCATCAACCTCCTTGAGGTTATAGGGTTTCGGATAAACGAAATCGAAGCGGCCATTGGGGGTGAGTTCCGCTTGATGGGAGAAGTAAATTACCGGTTGCGCGAAGCTGGGGTAGGGTTCCAGTTTGAAAATGGTCGTCGTGTTCGCGTTGATAGTCAGTTTCTACATAGTGAAATAGTGAAACCTGCACTTACGTTGCTAAGCCAAAGAGGGTTTGAAGGGCCTCAAGAGGAATTCCTTGCGGCACATGCAAGCTATCGTGAAAACAATAACAAGGAAGCTGTCTCATTTGCTGCTAAAGCGTTGGAAAGTACATTCAAAGCCATCTTCGACGCGAAGGGATGGGAATACAATCAAGGCGCGCGGATCAGCGATCTCATAAAGGTTGGGCGTGCAAATTCTCTGTGGCCTGATTATCTCCACAAGAGTTTTGAGCAGCTAGCGGCAACGCTGCATTCTGGTTTGCCTCAAATCCGAGACAAGGATGCGGCACACGGTCAAGGAGCCGTACCAAGAGAAGTGCCGTCCTACCTTGCGGCTTACGCTCTCCACCTAGCCGCCAGCAAAATTGTTTTTATCGTCTCAGCCGCTGAGCTTTAGCGGTGTGGCTTGCACACATTTGTACAAAGGGCTAGGGCAATCGGGCTAGGGGCTGCAAAAATTCTCTATCTTTTTCAACGTGGAGCGGTTTGGACTGGGAAATCCAGCCCTGTCCACCATCCCCTCCCGCCAGCGACACAGTCTTTTCCCGCATTTCCCCGTCGCGGCGTTGCGGCGCGGGGATGCACAGCCTAGATGGATGGCATGCCCGGAGAAATCTTAGACAATCAAGGACGCGGTGAAGCGTCATGGCGCTGGCCGGCGATCCATCCCGAAGGCCGTAAGTTCGGAGCGATCGCCGCGGCGGTGTGCCTGCTCACGATCATCCTGGGCTGGACCTGGGTGGCGTGGCCGCTGGCGGTGCTGACGATATGCATCCTGGCGTTCTTTCGTGATCCGCAACGTGTGGTGCCACAGGATGAGCGCAGCATCATCGCGCCTGCCGATGGTCTCGTCACGCTGATCCAGAAAGTGCCGCCACCTCGTGAACTCACGATCGATGATGGCAGCGATACCCGGCCGATCAGCGCCGAACCCGTTACGCGCATTTCGATTTTCATGAGCGTGTTCGATGTCCACATCAATCGCGCGCCCATCGGCGGGATCGTGCGCCGTGTGGTTTATATCCCCGGCAAGTTCGTCAACGCCGATCTCGACAAGGCGAGCGAGGAGAACGAGCGCCAGCACGTGATGATCGAACGTGGCGATGGGCTGCAGTTGTGTTTCACCCAGATTGCCGGCCTGGTCGCGCGTAGGATCGTTCCATTCGTGAAGCCGGGCGATATTATCGCCGGTGGCCAGCGGGTTGGCCTCATCCGTTTCGGTAGCCGTGTCGACGTCTATCTGCCGCAAGGCACGGAGCCGCAGATATTGATGGGGCAAAAGGTTATCGCGGGCGAGACCGTGCTGGCACAAATCGGATCGGCTGGCGTGATCGAAGGTATTGCCCAGTGACGGCTTTGAAGGAATCCCGCCGTTGACCACGCAAGACGATCAGCGCGCGCGTCAGCGGTTTGACCGTAGCCTTAGCCTGCGTGCCCTGGTTCCGAACGCCATAACTGCTGCGGCGCTATGCTCAGGTCTTACCGGAATCCGCTTTGCGATCGCCGGAGATTTCGAAAAGGCGGTCCAGGCGGTCATTCTGGCCGGCGTATTGGACGGGATCGACGGCCGCGCCGCCCGCCTGCTGAAAGCGCAGTCCAAGTTTGGCGCCGAACTGGATAGCTTGGCGGATTCGATATCCTTCGGCGTGGCGCCGGCGTTGATCGTCTATCTCTGGTGCTTGCGCGAAGTGCCAAGCTTTGGGTGGATTGCAGCCTTGGCCTACGCGATCTGCTGCGTGCTACGCCTGGCACGATTCAACTCGCGGCTCGACAGCCTTGACCAGCCCCACAAGCAGGCTGGGTTCCTGACCGGGGTCCCCGCGCCGGTGGGTGCTGGCCTAGCTTTCCTCCCGATCTACCTGTGGCTTGCCAGTGGAGGTGAGCCGGATATCGCCAATCCGGTCGCTGTCGGCATATGGATGCTGTTAGTGGCGTTCCTGCTGATCTCGAACGTCCCAACGCTGAGTTGGTCGCGGGTGAGGCCGCCCAATCATCTTCGTATCGGCCTGCTCGCGCTGATCGGCATTCTAATGGCCGCCTTGCTGACGGAACCCTGGCTGACGCTGGCGGCGATTACTCTGGGTTACCTGGCGATCATCCCTTATGGTATGCTGCGATATCGTAAGGTCAGGCTGCGTGGGCCCACAATGGCTTCGGCTGAAGCGACTCCGAGCCGCGAGTCCATGCTCTGATTGGTCGCGAGATGATTGTTATCGTCTCGCGTCCACCGCCGTTGTCACTCTCATAACGCTCGAACATCGGACGATCGGCCATCATCTGATAGTATATCGTGGTAACGTCGTCACGATGGGTGGCCACTGCGATACATATAGCAGCGATAGAAGTCGCGGCGGCCAGCGCGAACAAGGCAGCAAGTCCCAGAGCAATCATGGCGAAACCTCCCGGCGATGGAACACGCTGAGGATAGGCTGTGGAAA
>NZ_CAXYKL010000288.1:0-7882 GCF_964277725.1 uncultured Novosphingobium sp.
GATCCTTGGAATTGACCGCGTTGTCGACGATGTCCTTGGTCGGATACATCGCGGCGCCACCGACCATCGGGTTCTTGGCCAGCGCCAGCGAAGGTGCGCCAAAGACGAGGGTTGCCGCCATTACGGCGGACAGCGTGCGGGAATATGATTTCATGATAGGCTATCCTTCTTCAGGCATCCTGAAGAAGGATGCGATGGAGTAAGTGGCGGGACGCTATTTGGATGCACCGTTGAGATGAAAGAAAGTGTGCCCATTCGGGCAAGGCGTTTAAGCAGAACAACATGCCACTTGGCGTACCGGATGGGTCTTTTTCCTTGGAACTGATCGCTCCCGCGCCGTGCTCTAACGAAACATATCGAAGCCATCCGCACTGTCATTCATCTCACCGCAAGGATTTTGCAGTCCGTCTCAAAGGGTCTTTTCACTCGCGAACTTAATCTCTACCAGATGAGTTGAAAGACGAGTTCAAAGGAGTCGAACCATGCGAACCTTGATGACCCGGGAGTTTCTGCTGCGTCGTATCGACCGTTGCTACCTCGTTGCGGCAGGGGCGCGCCGCGCCGACAAGCGGACGCTTCACCTTGAATTGGCGCGTTATTATCGCAAGGTCCTGAATGCGGTTGCGGACAGCCCGCTGGTCGAAGGCCGTTACGCCGCCGCCTGAGCTATTCCCCCAGGGCGTGGACGCACCGCAATCGTCCACGCCTTTTCTTCCGCGCCGCAGCAGAAGCGTGATTGACTTGTACCGCGCCCGCGTCATGTCTCTGCGGCCATGGACCTGACGCTCACCGCTATCCTCCTCGGCATTGTCGAGGGGCTGACCGAATTTCTTCCGGTATCCTCCACCGGGCACCTGATCCTGGCGACCGAGCTGTTCGGTTACGATGCCAACACGTGGAAGGTCTTCAACATCGTCATCCAGCTGGGCGCGATCCTGGCCGTGGTGGTGCAGTTTTGGCGCACGTTCTGGGCCGTGGGCGCGGGGCTGCTGAAGCTCAACCCCGTCAGCATCCGCTTCGTGCGCAACGTCCTGCTGGCATTCCTGCCGTCCGCGATCCTGGGGCTGGTGCTGAAGAAGTACATCAACGTCCTGCTCGGTGCGCCGATCGTCGTCGGCTATGCGCTGGTGCTGGGCGGCATCGCCATCCTCGCCATAGAGAAGATCGCCAAGCCTGGTCCGCTCACCGGCGTGGCCGAGCTGCCCGTGTCCAAGTGCCTGGGCATCGGCGTGGCGCAATGCCTGGCCATGGTGCCGGGCGTCAGCCGCTCTGGCGCCACCATCATGGGCGCACTGGCGATGGGGATCGAGCGCCGCACGGCGGCCGAATTCAGCTTCTTCCTGGCGATTCCCACAATGCTGGGCGCGACCACACTGGAATTGCTGGAATCCCGCCATGAACTTGCCGCCGGGGTCGGCCCGGTAGGGTGGAACGAGATCGCGATCGGTTTCGTGGTATCTTTCATCGTCGCGCTGGTGGTGATCAAGGCGTTCATGGCTTTCGTCAGCAAGTCCGGCTTCAGTCCGTTCGCATGGTATCGCATCGTCGCGGGCGTGGCGGCCATCTTCCTGCTGTCACGCTGATGGGCAAGCTCAAGCGCAAGCCTTACGAAGCCGCGCTGGAGGCGCTGGAGCTTGACCTCGTCGGCATGGCGCGGTGGGCGGCGGCCACCGGTGCGCGCATCTGCGTGCTGTTCGAAGGGCGCGATACGGCGGGTAAGGGCGGTGCGATCGGCGCGGTGCGCCACGTCCTCAATCCCCGTCAGTGCCGTGTCGTGGCGCTATCCGCGCCCAGCGAGCGCGAGCAGGGCGAATGGTATTTCCAGCGCTACGTCCCGCACTTGCCCGCGCGCGGAGAGATCGTGCTGTTCGATCGCAGCTGGTACAACCGCGCCGGCGTGGAGAGCGTGATGGGATATGCCACGCCGGAACAAGTCAGCGCTTTTCTGAATCAGGCTCCGACATTCGAGAAGCTGCTGGTGGACGACGGCGTGCTCCTCTTCAAATACTGGCTGACTTGCGATCAGGGCAAGCAGGAGGAGCGCCTGGCCGAGCGGCTGGAAGATCCGCTGAAGCGCTGGAAACTATCACCCATCGATCTTGCCGCGCGCGATAAGTACGATGCTTATACCAAGGCGAGGGAGGCGATGCTGGCGGCCACGCACACCCGTCACGCGCCGTGGACTTTGGTGGACTTCAACGACCAGCGGCTCGGACGGCTGACCTTGATCCGCAATCTGCTGGATCGCCTGCCGGATACCGATTGCGAGCCACAGCCGTTGGACTTCAAGCCGCTCGATCGCAAGCCGGCGAAGGAGCAGTTCGACGTGTTGAAGCCGATCCCGCCTTTCGAAGTGGACTAGGACGGGGCTTCCACGGGCGTTCTGCTCGGCATATGCGGCACCGCTGCCCTTGACTCGATGCGCCACATCCGCCATGGGCCGCAGCCTTGCAGGGCGGCGCGTTGATGCCGCCCTCATCGTTTGCAAATCACAGGATGTGGCCGCCCCGGCGCGGCTCTAAAGGAACAGGACAAGCGCCATGGCGAAGCCCGCAACTGTCAAGATCCGGCTGGTTTCCACCGCCGACACCGGATTCTTCTACGTCACCAAGAAGAATCCTCGGAACACGACCGAGAAAATGAGCTTCAAGAAGTATGATCCCGTCGTGCGCAAGCATGTCGAGTTTAAGGAAGCCAAGATCAAGTAAGCAAGGGTTCGCGTTCCGGCGATTCAGGGCCGGTTCAAGGCGTCGAATCCATTGGGGAGCCTATGAACCGTACCATCAAGACCCTTCGTAACTGCGTGAGCGCGGCCATTCTGGCCGCGCTTTGCGTTCCAGCCTTCACCGCGTGCGCGTCAGCCGCGGCACAGTCTCGCGCCCCGGCCAGTGGCCAGTTGGGCGAGGTTGTGGAGGCCTTGCGCGGCATCTCCACGCTACGCGCCAACTTCACGCAGACTGACCGCTCCGGCCAGACCGTCAGCGGCGTCGTCACGATCAAGCGACCGGGCCGTATCCGCTTTCAGTACGAAAAGGGCGTGCCCTTGCTGATCGTGGGCGACGGCAAGGCGCTGACCCTGGTCGATTACGAAGTGAAGCAGGTGCAGCGCTGGCCGATCGGCAACAGCCCGTTGGGCGCGCTGCTGGACCCACGCCGCGATGTGGCGACTTTCGGCACGCTGAAGCCCACCGGCAATCCCAACGTCGTCAGCGTGGAAGTGCGCGATCGCAAGCATCCCGAATATGGCGTGATCACGCTGATCTTCATGCGCAAGGCGTCTGCGCCGGGCGGACTTGAACTCAGTTACTGGGTGGCGCTGGATTCGCAAAACAAACGCACCACCGTGCGCCTCAGCAATCAGCAGTATGGCATCGCTGTTCCTGACTCGGAATTTCGTTGGCGCGATCCTCGACCGACCACTCGTCGATGAAGGGGAACGGCCTGTCGCCAAATGCGCAAGGACAGCGACAAACTGCGACATTTCCTTTCGCTTCGTTCACTTGGCAGCAAGGCGAGGCATCCTACATAGGGGTTGTCAGCAAGGCCTGAGGCGGGTTTCCCCCCTGTTGCCCAGCCTCACTACTGGCCGCTGATAAGCGTGACGAACGCTCAACTGGAACCCTCGAGCCTCTGCCCCCGGCTCGAGGGTTTTCCATTTCTAGACTCCCATCCGTAACAGCACTCCGTCCCGCCGTTGCGACGCACAAAGTCGGCGGGGAGGGCACTGGCATTTCGCGGATCGCATGCCTAAAGCTCCCGCCATGGTCAGTATCGCCACCTGGAACATCAATTCCGTCCGCCTTCGCATCGATCAGGTGGAGCGGTTCCTGACAGAGCAGGCTCCCGACGTGCTGTGCCTGCAGGAGATCAAGGTGGCGGAGCATCTGTTTCCGCACGATATGTTCGAGCGGCTGGGCTACACCCATCGCGCGATCCATGGGCAGAAGGGCTACCACGGCGTCGCCACAGTCAGCCGCCTGCCCTTCCGCGATTTCAGCCGGCATGACTGGCAGGACAATGGCGAGGCGCGGCACGTCGGCGTGGAACTGCTGGGGGCGGGGCAGGGTTTGATCCTGGAAAACGTCTATATCCCGGCCGGCGGTGATATCGCCGATCGCGCGCTCAACCCTAAGTTCGGCCAGAAACTGGACTTTCTGGAGCGCATGACGCGCTGGGCGGAGCAGATCGAGCGGCCCAGCCTGATCGTGGGAGACTTCAACATCGCGCCGCTGGAAAGCGATGTCTATGATCACAAGGCGCTGCTCAAGGTCGTCAGCCACACACCGATTGAGGTTGATACGCTGAATCGGTTCCGGGATGCGCATGGCTGGGTGGACATGGGCCGCCAATTCATCCCCGCGCCGGAGCGTAACTATTCCTGGTGGTCCTACCGCAGCTATTGGCGGCAGAAAGACCAGGGGCGGCGATTGGACCATATGTGGGCCTCGCCAGAACTGGCTCCGCAGGCGCGCGGGCATCGCTTCGTGGAGGAAACCCGCCGGTGGGAGCAACCGAGCGACCACGTGCCGTTGATCACCGAGTTCGATCTCTGAGCGCATCGTCCGCCTCTCGCCGCGTCGCCCTAGCGATCGACGCCTTGCGCCACGGCTGGCCGATCCGGGTGGACGATGCGTTCACGCTGCTGCCGGCGGAGACGGGCTTTGCCCCGCAGGCGAGTGCAGCGCGCATGCTGATCTCGGCGGCGCGCGCCGTGACATTGAAGCTGGCCAACCAGCGCGAGGCGGCGGTGCCCGAAGCTCCGGTACTGATCCGGGCGGCCGAGCCGTTCGATCTGGATGCCGCCCGGGCAGTGGCCGATCCGGCGCTGGATTTGGTCTATCCGATGAAGGGCCCGTTCGCGGCGGAGCATCTGGTTCACGGCGAAGCGGCGGTGACGGCGCTGGAGCTGGCGCGGCTGGCAGGGATATTGCCTGCCTTTCTGGTCGACCCAACTCCGGTGGATGATGCGCAGGCGGTACAGTCCGGCGATCTGGCGCAGTGGAAGGACACTGCGCGCCTTGCCATCGCGTCGCGCGCGCATCTGCCGGTGGAAGCCGCGCAGGATGCCGAGATCGTGGCCTTCCGCTCTCGCGATGACATGCGCGAGCATGTGGCGCTGATCATCGGCCAGCCGAACGGGGACCGCGCTCCGCTGGTGCGCTTGCATTCAGAATGCCTGACCGGCGATATCCTGGGCTCGCTCAAATGCGATTGCGGGCCGCAGTTGCACGCCGCGCTGCACGCCATGGCGCATGAGGCCAAGGCTTCCGGTCACGGTGAGAGTGAGGGCGGCGGCTGGGGCGTGCTGCTCTATCTGCGGCAGGAAGGGCGGGGCATCGGCCTCATCAACAAGCTGCGCGCCTATCGCCTGCAGGATCAGGGCTTCGACACGGTGGACGCCAACAACCGGCTGGGCCTGCCGACCGAAGCGCGGGATTTTCCGGTGGCGGCGCGCATGCTGGAACTGCTGGGCGTGCGCACGATCAGGCTGATGACGAACAACCCCGCCAAGGTCGCGGCCCTGGAGGAATTTGGCATGAAGGTGGCGGAGCGGGTGCCGCACCAATTGCCGCCCAATCCGCACAACGCCCGCTATCTTGATACCAAGCGCGATCGCACCGGGCACCTTCTGTAAGGTCTGAGCGGGCGGCTTCAGGAACCCCGCATCGTTCCCCGCGTTGCCCCGCCATGAGCATCAACGTCGACACCCCGCCCGTGACCGAACGCAAACGCGCCCTGGCGCGCACGCAAGGTTTGCCGTGGGTGCTGTTCATCGTCATGCTCGCGATCGCGGCGTGGCTGGGCTACCGGGCGTTCTGGCCCAAGGGCGGCGGTGATCCGATCGGCACGACCATCGTCGCGTTCGAAAAGCAAAACCGGTTGACGGTGTTCAGCGCACAATTGGCGCCGGTGGTTTCGGCTGAGGACAGCCGCCTGCTGGGCCTGGTCAAGTCCCGCCAGGTCGCGGTGATTCCAGCTCGTGTCGACTATTCGCTCGACCTGTCGAAGATGGATCGCAATCGCCTGGCCTGGAACACCAGCACGCACACGTTGGACGTGTTGCTGCCGCCGCTGACCGTGGGCACGCCCAATCTGGATGAAGCCCGCGCGCAATATCTGCGCGAGGGCGTATGGATCACCCGCGATGCGCAGGATGCCCTCAGCCGTGCCAACACCCGCTTGGCCGAGCAGCAGGCGACGCAGCAGGCGGGCAATCCGGTGTTGGTCGGCCTCGCGCGGTCCGCCGCCAAGGACGCGATCCGCCAGAACCTGGCAATCCCGCTGGAGATCGCCGGTTTTGGCGATGTCACCGTGAATGCGCGCTTCGAAGGCGAGCCTGCACCCGCAAAGTAGAGCGCCCAAGTTCAAAACTGCTTGGGCTATGGGCAGCCGCTCACTACATGGGCGCCAACGATCCCAGGGGACACCATGACCGCACAGACCTTGAACCTGACCGGCCTCGACTTGCGCGCGGAGATTGAGCGTTTGCGCCATGAGCGCAAGGCCGTGATCCTGGCGCATTACTACCAGAAGCCCGAGCTGCAGGACCTTGCCGACTTCGTGGGCGATTCCCTGGAATTGAGCCGCAAGGCGGCCGACACCGACGCGGAAGTGATCGCCTTTTGCGGCGTGAAGTTCATGGCCGATACAGCCAAGATCCTCAGCCCCAACAAGATCGTCGTGCTGCCGGACATGGACGCCGGATGCAGCTTGGAAGATTCGTGCCCGCCTGAAAAGTTCAAGGCGTTTCGCGAAGCGCATCCCGATCACATTGCGCTGACCTACATCAATTGCTCGACCGAGGTTAAGGCGCTGTCGGACGTGATCGTCACCAGCTCCAGCGCGGAGACGATCCTGCAGCAGATACCCAAGGA
Source organism: uncultured Novosphingobium sp. (assembly GCF_964277725.1). Classification (NCBI taxonomy): domain Bacteria; kingdom Pseudomonadati; phylum Pseudomonadota; class Alphaproteobacteria; order Sphingomonadales; family Sphingomonadaceae; genus Novosphingobium; species uncultured Novosphingobium sp. The sequence goes on from NZ_CAXYKL010000288.1 coordinate 6,876, forward strand.
CCAGAAGATCATCTTCGGCCCGGACCGGCATCTGGGCGGCTATCTCAACCGCAAGTTCGGCCGTGACATGTTGTTGTGGCCGGGCGTTTGCATCGTCCACGAAGCTTTCAGCGAGACCGAGCTGCTGAAACTGCGCGCCCAACACCCCGGTGCGCCGATCGCCGCCCACCCTGAGTGCCCGCCGAACATCGTCGATCATGCGGACTATGTCGGCTCTACCAGCGGCATTCTGCAGTTCGCCAAGACGATGCCGGGCGATACGCTGATCGTAGCGACCGAGCCGCACATCATCCACCAGATGCAGCTGGCCCTGCCGGAGAAGACCTTCATCGGCGCCCCTGGTGCGGACGGCAACTGCAACTGCAACATCTGCCCATACATGGCGCTCAACACTATGGAGAAGCTCTACCTCGCCCTGCGCGATCTGGAGCCGCGGATCGAGATCGCAGAGCCGCTGCGGCTCGCGGCGAAGAAGAGCCTCGACAAGATGCTGGAAATGGCCAGCGGCACCATCGGCAAGGGCGATCTGGGCGGGCGCTGAGGCGCGCCCGGGTCGTCAGCGCCTTCTCCGTTCGTGTCGAACTTAGTCGAGACATGATCGCACTACGGCACCGTGTCTCGACTTCTCTCGACACGAACGGAGATAGGTCGGTTCTATAGCGGCGCGCTTTAAGCGGCGCGGTCCCCCACTTTCGCCAGCACAAGCGCGCCCGCCAGCAGGACCATGCCCAGGACGTCCCCTGCGCTGAGGACTTCGCCGAAGGCCAGCCAGCCGGTGAGGGCGGAGATGGCCGGCTGGGTCAGCAGCGCCAGGCCGATCACCAGCGGCGGGAAATTCTTCAGCGAATAGATGAGCAGCCCCTGGCCCATGACCTGGCTGCTCATCGCCAGCACCAGCAGCGGCGTCCAGTTGCCGGGCACGATCGCCTCGCCCATCAGCGCCGCCACGCCCAGCAGGATCGGCGCTCCGGTCAGGGTGGACCAGAACAGCAGCGAGAACTGGCCCA
>NZ_CAXYKL010000289.1:0-3039 GCF_964277725.1 uncultured Novosphingobium sp.
ACCCTGCCGGGGCGGTAGCTTGCGCGGCAATCCGCGCCAGACTCTCGTCCCGACCGAGCAGAACCAAAACGTCGAAAATTCCTGGGGATGTCGTCTGGCCGGTCAAGGCCGCGCGCAAGGGCTGCGCCAGCTTGCCAAGGCCGAGACCCAGTTCCTCGGCCATCGCCTTCAAGGCGGCTTCCAAGAGCTCGGCAGACCAATCCGCCTCATCCGATAGTCGCATGTGGATCGCGGCGAGACGATCGCGAGCCTCATCCGTCAGCAGGGCAGCCGCCTTCTCCGTCAGTTCCAGCGGGCGTTGCGAAAACAAAAACGCAGCACTTTCAGCCAGTTCTTTGACGTCCTTGGCACGCACTTTGAGGACCGGCATCGCCTGCGTCAGAAGCGCACGATCTGCGCCCTCCATCTGCGAAGCCACGAGTTCCGCTAGACGGGCATCGTCTGCCTCGCGCAGATAATGGCCGTTCAGGTTCTGCAACTTCGCCAGATCAAAGCGGGACGGCGATTTGCCAACATCTGCCATATCGAACCACGCGACGGCCTGATCGCGTGATATGATCTCGTCATCGCCATGGCCCCATCCGAGGCGAAGCAAATAGTTAAACAGAGCTTCGGGCAAAATGCCCAGATCGTCGCGATAGGAATCGACGCCAAGCGCACCATGACGCTTTGACAGTTTCGCGCCATCCGACCCATGGATCAGCGGCACATGGCCGTAGGTCGGCCGCTGCCAGCCTTCGATCGATGCCATCGCATCGATGATCGCAAGCTGGCGGAAGGCGTTGTTCATATGATCGTCTCCGCGGATCACGTGCGTGACGCCCATATCCTGATCGTCAACCACGACGGCAAGCATGTACGTCGGCGTACCATTCGATCGCAACAGAACGAAGTCATCGATCTCTTCGTTCCGTACGGTCACGGAGCCTTGTACGAGATCTTCGATCATCGTTTCTCCGTCGCGCGGAGCCTTGATCCTGATGACGTAAGGTGCATCGATCGGCTCATCGGCCGCAGCGGCATCGCGCCACGGACTGTTCAGCCGGAACGGCCGACGCTCTTCCTGCGCCTTTGCCCTATGCGCGGCGAGTTCGTCCTGCGTCATGTAGCAGCGATAGGCCTGACCTGCTGCGATCAGCTTATGCGCCACCTCCGCATGACGATCCGACCGGGCGAACTGGAACGTCGCCGGCTCGTCGCCTTCGAGGCCCAACCAGCGCAGGCCATCGAAAATAGCGTCGATCGCAGGCTCGGTGGAGCGCGCCCGGTCGGTGTCTTCGATGCGTAGCAGGTATGTGCCGCCATGATGGCGGGCATAGAGCCAGTTGAAAAGCGCAGTCCGCGCGCCCCCGATGTGCAGGTAGCCGGTGGGAGAGGGCGCGAAGCGCGTGACGACGGGCCGCGGGCTTTTCACCCCGTCCTGCGTCGGTGCCGCTACGCTGCCGCTTGCCATCGTCCGATCCTTCCTGTCCAAGGCCCACATGGCGACGAGAGCCACGCGTTTCAAAATCCTGTCCCAGCGCGCCCTAAAAGGCGCTGCAGTGCAACATTGGCCATGGAACAGCGCGCGGCGCTTGTCGAGGGGCTTGGTATGGCTTGAGCGTTTTCTTGCCTCCGCCGGTTTCGATCGGATGCCGTGGGTGGTCGTGGCCTTTGGAGCGGGCATCGCCGCGTGGTTCGCTCTTCCCGGCCCGTCACAATGGCTCGCGCTTGTTGCCGGAGGCCTGGGCACTGCGTCGTTGGCGGGCGCGATCATGGCGGCAGACGGGCGCTATCCGTTGCTGAGAATGGCGGTGATCGTGTTGCCCCTGGCCCTGAGCGCGGGGTGCCTCTCCGTATGGACCCGGTCCGAACTGGTCGGCGCCCGGCCAATCACGCGGCCGTTTGTCGCGGAGTTGACCGGGAAAGTCCTGTCGGTGGAGCCGCAACCCGCAAATGCGCGCAGTCGCGTAATTATCGCCACCCGAGATCCAAGTACCGCAGCTGCGATACGTGTGCGGTTGAACGTCCCCCAGGACAAGGCCCCGCCCGAAGCCCTGCGCGCGGGGGACTGGGTAGAGGTGCGGGCACGTCTCGTTCCACCAGCACCCCCGCTGCTGCCCGGCGATTACAACTTTGCCCGGGCGGCTTGGTTCGGTGGCCTTTCCGCGACTGGTTCGGCGCTCGATGCGCCACGAAGGGTTAAGCGCGGCGATACCGGATCTTGGCTCAACGACACTCAGCGGCGGTTGAACGCCCACGTCCGCGAGCGCCTCGCCCCAGAACATGCCGGGATCGCCGCGGCACTGGTGACGGGAGACATGGGCGGAATCGCCCAAAGCGATACCGAGGTGATGCGTGATTCCGGCCTGGCGCATCTGCTTTCGATCAGCGGCCTTCACGTCAGCGCGGTGGTGGGGGCGGTGTACCTGCTGGCGCTGCGACTGTTTGCGCTGTGGCCCTGGCTCGCCTTGCGTACCCGGCTGCCGGTACTGGCGGCGGCATCCGGAGCGTTGGCGGGCGTGGCCTACACGCTGCTGAGCGGGGCACAGGTCCCTACAGTTCGGTCTTGCATCGGATCGCTTCTTGTTCTTGCCGCCTTGGCGTTGGGGCGTGAGGCATTGTCGCTGCGGATGCTGGCGATCGCAGCATTTCTGGTTTTGCTCCTGTGGCCCGAAGCCCTGATCGGGCCCAGCTTCCAGATGAGTTTTGCGGCTGTCCTGGCAATCGTGGCCCTGTCGGGCGCTAGACCAATCCGTGTGTTCTTGAGCGTGCGGGAAGAGCCATGGTACGTCCGGATACTGCGTCATGGCGCGATGGTGCTGTTGACCGGCGTTGTCATCGAGCTGGCGCTGATGCCGATCGGCTTGTTCCATTTTCACCGTGCCGGTTTCTACGGCGCACTCGCCAATGTCGCCGCTATTCCTTTGACAACGTTTGTAATCATGCCCGCTGTGCTGGGAGCACTCCTGCTCGATATCGGCGGACTGGGAGCCCCTGCCTGGTGGATCGCTGGCCAGGCGATCGCGCTGCTGACCACGATCGCCCATTGGGTGGCGA
>NZ_CAXYKL010000290.1:0-5698 GCF_964277725.1 uncultured Novosphingobium sp.
GCGCCGATGTTGCCGCCATACACATGAATCGAGATCGACGGCTCGTGCGGGCGGGCATTAGAAACGCGATGGATATCGCCCGTGCGCGGGCTGAAGGCATCCACCTCGCCCTCATCCAGGTAATCCGCTGCGCCGAATTGCTCGAGTTCGCCATCATGACGGCGCCGAAAAGTTTCTACCTGCTCGGCCCCGCGCAAAACGCCAACCAGACCCCAGACGCGGTGGTCATGGATGGGGGTGCCCTGCCCCGGCCCCCACACGAACGAGACAACGCTGAAACGCTCGCGACTGTCGCAGTGAAGCAGGTATTGGCGATACCCATCGGATGATGGCCGCGCGTATTCATCGGGCAACCAGTCGTCACGCGAAACCAGGCCGGCAAGCAGCGCGCCGCCGGCTTCCAGGATTTCTTCTTCGCGACTACCGGTGTTGAGCAATTCGGCAAAGCTGGTCACGAAACCGCGCAACCGTTCCAGCCGCGGCTGCACCACTATCCTGGTCGCCATATTCATGCGACGGCCTCATGGCTTTGTCGAAACGGGATCACGCTCGCGTGCTCCGCCCCGCTGCCCAGGGCGCTGAGCAACCGCTGCCGCAGACCGCGAGCCACGTCTGAACGCTCGCCCCTCGGCGCCGTGATCCGTTCCTGTGTTACGATACGGCCTTGATCGAGTACGAGGACACGGTCTGCAAGGGCGATCGCCTCGTCGACATCGTGCGTCACCATCAGCACAGCCGGGCGATGGGCCTGCCATAGGGCCAACGTCAACTCATGCATTTTCAGCCGCGTCAGGGCATCCAGCGCGGAGAACGGCTCGTCCAGCAGCAGCAATTCCGGCTCACGCACCAGTGCGCGCGCAAGAGCCGCGCGCTGCGCCTCGCCGCCTGAAAGCGTCAGCGGCCAGGCATCGAGGCGGTGGCCGAGACCGACTTCGTGCAAAGCCCGCTCCGCCTTGTCGCGAACACGCCCTGTCAAGCCGCGAAGCCCTAATGCAACATTGCGCCAAACCTTCTTCCAAGGCAGCAGGCGGGCATCCTGGAAAACGACTGCGCGCGAGCCTGGTATCCGCACCGATTGGCCCGTGGCATCGTCCAGTCCGGCGAGCGTGCGTAGCAGCGTTGTCTTGCCCGATCCCGACCGGCCAAGCAGGGCAACGAACTCACCCTTGCCAACTTCAAGGTCCAGATCAGAGATGATGACGTTATCGCCAAAAGCGCGGGTGAAGTTCGTTAGCTTCACGATCGGCTCGGGAACCGCTCGCAGACTATTTTGGCCTCGGTCAGCGGGGTGACGATCAGCTTGAAAAGAAAGGCGCGCGTCCATGTGTCTTCCTTTGATTTTTTTGGGTGCAGTCACGAGGCGACGTTGCTTGGGCGCCAGACCAAGGCGCGTTGCTCAATGATCCGGACAAGCCAATCAGCCCCAAGGCCCAGCACGGCGTAGACCATCAGGCACACGACAATGATGTCGGTGCGCATAAAATCACGGGCGTTGTTGATGAGATAGCCAAGCCCTGCCGATGCGTTGATCTGCTCGGCTACCACCAGCACCAAAATGGCGACCGACAGGGAATAGCGCAGGCCGACCAGCAAGGAGGGCAGTGCCCCTGGCAGAATGACGTGCCAGATCAGTTCGAACCGGCTGAGGCCGAAGCTGCGCGCACCCTCGATCAGGCGGACATCGACGGCGCGGATGCCGCTATACAAATTGAGGTAGATAGGAAAGATCGAAGCAAACGCGATCAGTGCGATCTTGGGTGTTTCACCAATCCCGAACCAGACGATAAACAGCGGCGTCAACGCCAGCGTGGGTATGGTGCGCTTGATCTGCATGAGTGGATCAACCGTCACCTCGCCCGCCCGCGAAAGACCAGAAACCAGTGCAAGGATCAGGCCGATGGTGACCCCGATCGTTAAGCCGGAGATCACGCGCAGCGCGGAAACGGCCAGATTGCCGGGCAACTCGCCGCTGGCGATCATCTGGAACAAAGTCGTGAGCACTGCCGAGGGCGCGGCGAGTGTGCGCTGAGGAATGATACCGCTACGCGATGCGATTTCCCACAAGACCAAAAACGTCACCGGGGATATCCATCGTGATCGACCCATACCGCTGAGAACTGGGGCGAAACGTCCTGTCGCTGTGATTGCTGTCATGCTCACATGGCAACAGATTATCTCTACCTCGGCAATTGAGTTATTAGCCCTTTCCTATCAGGAAACCTCATATGTCGCCTTTGGATGGGGGAAGAGCGTTTGAAGGCGCCGACAAGCTGAGGGTGAAACGGGACGAGCCGACCACGGCATTCCTCGATAGATTTGCTATCGACGGCGTTATATCTACTACTTTGATTGAGTATGAGCTATGTTGCACGACGAACGCGCAATTGATCTCTTTCTCTGACGTCAGGGCCCGCGCGATGCCTGTTAATCTACCGACCAATCTGCTGCGCGGTTTCGTGGCGATCGTCGATTCCGGCTCTATGCTGAACGCATCGGAAAAAGTCTTTATCACGCAGTCCGCGCTCAGCCTCCAGATCAAACGCCTGGAGGAATTGCTGCAGCAGGCACTATTTCATCGTGAAGGCCGGCGGCTTTCCCTCACCCCGGCAGGTGATCTGATGTTGGACTATGCCCGCAAAGTGCTGGCTTTGCATGACGAAGCCGTGAACGCTGTCAGTGCGGGTCAATATGCCGGTCCCGCGCGGATCGGCATGGTTCAGGATTTTGCGGAGACACTGCTATCGGGTCTGCTGGCGCGGTTCGCCGAACTGCATCCCGAGGCGCAGATTTACGCCCGCGTCGCCGGAACGGCCGACTTGCTTGCCATGCTGGATACGCGCCAGTTGGACATCGTCCTGGGCTTTGCCGCCAATAACGATCCGAACGCCATCACCATTGCGCCGATGGCGTGGTACGGCAGACAAGAACTGCTCGCCGATCCGACGGTGCCGCTCGCCGTATTGGAGCCGCCGTGCCGTTTTCGGGAAGCCGCCATCCGTACGCTGGAGGATGCAGGCAGGCCCTATCGCATCACCGTGGAGACCCCAAACCTCACCACGCTAAGGGCGGCGGTATCGGCAGGGCTAGGAGTCACCTGCCGCACTCATCTGTTCTCGCACGATGAGCCGATCGACTTGCCTGATATGCCGCTGCCCAAAGTGTCCTGCATTCTGCAGACAGCGCCGTCATTGTCCCACGCCACCGGCCGTCTCGCCGAACTGACGCGTGAGACGGTCGCCGCGTTGTAAGGCCGCAATAAGCCGAGGATTATCGCTTATTGCAAAGATCAATGATTTACGAGCCGGTTCTCATTGTCCGCAGGAGCTACATCACGCCTAGCCTCTCCCTCGTAAGAAGGAGCCCCAAGATGAGCCACATTTCGCTGCGCGAACGTTTTGCACGCCTTCAGGCAGAACGCGAGCAGACCTGGAAGCCTGAGCAACTGGCGGGTAACGCTCGGCAGCGACAGGCTTTGGTCGCAAGCCACGAGCCGGCAGCACATCCCCAGCCAGATACGGTCATCGCGCCGTTCGCCTTGATCGATCAGGATGGGCGCGATTTGACGCGAGACACGCTGACCGCAGCCGGACCGGCGGTGCTGGTGTTCTTCCGCTTCGGCGGCTGTCCCGCCTGCAACATCGCTTTGCCGTATTACAACGAAACACTGTGGCCGAGCCTGCGCGCCGCCGGTATTCCCCTGGTGGCGGTGAGCGCCCAAACTCCGGTGGATCGCGGCATCATCAATCGGCATGGCTTAACGTTCACCGTCGCCACCGATCCGAACTATGCGTTAAGCCGGCAACTGGGCATCACCTTCCTGCCCGAGGATCGCCCGCAGGTAGAGCCGGGCGAAGACTGGATCGGGAAGACGCTGGGCACCGATAGTTATGAGATGACCCAACCGGCGGTGCTGATCCTTGATCGCGGTGGCGAAGTGCGCTGGCTGGATATCAGCCCTGACTGGCTATCGCGCACCGAGAGCAATGAGGTCCTGGATCACCTTCCGGAAGTGGCACGCAAGGCCGCTGCCTGATCGTAGAGGAGGGATCCACCGAAAGACCCAGTCGGTGCCGCACCAGCCCTTTTCCTGCGCTTTCAACTCGAAATTTGAAGCCTGCGCCTACACGACGCAGGCTTACAGTCCCTCGCCGCCGACCCAGTGCGTATTTCCAAGATAGCGGGCCAGGTCCCATACCTGACGGCGGATGTCGGGCACCGCCACGATCTCCCACGCCTCGCCCTTGGTGATCGGCCCCACCGCAAGCAGCCGGTCCTGCGGATTGCCGTCAGCGTCGCGCAGCCGGCCCGACTGTTCGACGTCGAGGCCGAGTTGGTGCGCATCAGCGCGGATTAGCCCCTGAGCCGCCAGATTGCAAATCAACGGATGATCGGAACCCGTAATCGCCCCTTCCGGCCCGGTGCAGTTGATAACACGATCCGCGACAAGGCTGTGCACTTCAGTCTGGCCACGCGGCCGCCATCGCAGGTGCAAGCGGTCATCACGCGGCGCGGCGCGGCATAGCTTGCCCGCGCTGAAGAGCAGCCGCCCCTCTTCCTCCAGCGCCTGCAACTGAATGGCGACGTCGGGCGCCAGACGGTGGCGGTGCACATCCCAATAGGGCCGCGCATGGCGAAGAAAGCGGCGTTGCGCGAGTGCGTCGTGCCGTCGCCAGAGATGCTGCGTGTGGGAGCGCAACTCATCAATAGCGCCGCGCCACCCGATCTCCTTGGCACGGTCGCGAACCGAGCGCAGCAGCCACGATCCCTTAGCTTGCGGCTCGGTGACCGGGGTGACGGTGGGGCCTACTTCGGCGTGAGCACGCGGCTTCAGGCCGCGGCGCGAGAGCACGGTGATCCGCCCCCTGAAGCCGGAACGGTCAAGCGAGACAATCATGTCGGCTGCAGTGAGACCACTGCCGAGCAGGACAATATGGTCGAGACCGTCCAAACCATCGAGCACGCCCGGCATCCAAGGATCAGCGAAATGCAGGGGCGGCGTAACCGCAGTTAATGGCGGCAGGGGTGCGGGCGGAAAATTGCCCAGCGCCAGCACCAGCGCGCGGCAATCGACGCGCCTGCCGCTCGCGAGTGTCAGCTTGACTTGATCCGGAGCGACCGCCGCACCGACTGCCTCGCCCTGCACGATCTGGGCGCGTCCCGGAGCCGATGCGAGAGCGCCCAGCAGCAACTCTCGCAAGTAATGGCCGTAGGCCAGGCGCGGTACGAAGCGGTTAGCTTGACCGCGATCCGAAAAGCCCATCCAGCGCACGAAATGCCCGAGATCGTCGGGAAATGCGCTCATGTTGCTGGCACGTACGTTCAACAGATGCTCGGGCCGGCGGGTACCGAAAGCCAGCCCCTTAGCCAATTGCCGCTCGTCACGCTCGACGATAATAACCTCAACGCCCTGGCGGATAAGGTTGACCGCCAGCAGCGTACCACTGAAACCCGCACCGACGATGGCGACAGGGAGTTGCGCGGGTTCCAGTGCCTTCATCGTAGATTCCGGTTCATGGGTATTAGAACTTCGAAAGGCGGGACAAGGCTGCCCCGCCTCCTGCCCGAGCACCTACCAGGCAAGGTTCACGCGCGCGTATAGGAAACGACCGTTGAAGCCGAACGGCGAATAGTACGGGAACGCGGTGCCGCCGTTGTTATAGTTGATTACGTTGCTGTCCGGCACACGATCGGGATAGAC
>NZ_CAXYKL010000291.1:0-5299 GCF_964277725.1 uncultured Novosphingobium sp.
TCCGCGATGTTGGCTGACACCTGCTAATCACTCCCTGCCGTCACGGCTCTCAACCATGCCCTATCAAAGCATCTCATCCCCCGCGTCCAATGTTATTCTGCAAAGTTGTAAACACCAAGTTTGCAAAGCTGGCGCCGGAAGGGAACGCCTTAACAGCTTCGGCCTGGCTACTTCAGCAGCACCAGCTCTTCCGCCATGGTCGGGTGAATGGCCACGGTGGCATCGAAATCGGCCTTGGTCAGCCCGGCTTTCACCGCGACAGCGGCCGCCTGCATGATCTCTGGCGCCTCGGGCCCGATCATGTGGATGCCAACCACCTTGTCGGTGTGACCATCGCAGATCATCTTGTAAAGCGAGCGCTCGTTGCGGTGTGCCACCACGTTCTTCATGGGCCGGAAATCGCTTTCGTACACCTTCACCGAACCCAGCTGCGACTTGGCCTGCGCCTCGGTAAGGCCGACGCTGGCGATTGGCGGGTGGCTGAACACCGCGCTGGGAACGCACGAATAGTCCACCGTCCGCGGCGTGCCGCCGAACACGGTGTCGGCAAAGGCCTGCCCTTCGCGGATCGCCACGGGCGTCAGCTGCATGCGATTGGTGACATCGCCGATCGCGTAGATATGGTCGACGCTGGTCTTCGAATAATCGTCGACCTTGATCGCGTTCTTGTCGTCCAGCTCGATGCCGACCGTCTCCAGGCCCAGCCCTTCGACATTGGGCACTCGGCCGGTCGCGAACAGCACGGCATCGACATCGATCGGCTCGTGCCCGGTCATCGACACGCGCAGACAGCCTTCATCGGTCTTTTCGATACCCCGGAAATCGGCGTGGAAGCGGAAGTCGATGCCCTTCATGATCGAGATCTGCAGCAATCGATCGCGCAGGGATTCGTCATATCCGCGCAGCAACTGGTCGGTGCGGTTGATCAGCGTCACCTTGGCGCCGAACTGGTGGAAGATGCCCGCGAACTCGTTGGCGATATAGCCCGCACCGGCAATCAGGATGCGGCGCGGAATCGCGTCCAGGTGAAACGCCTCGTTCGATGTGATGCCCAGCTCATGCCCCGGGCAATCGGGCACGTGCGGCCGCGCTCCCGTGGCGACGAGGATGTGCTTGGCGGTCTTCTTTGTGCCATCCGCCAGCGTGACCTCGTGTGGGCCGCTGATCGTGGCGCGCTGGTGAATGATCTCGACGCCCGCATTCTCCAGCGTCTGGGAGTAGATCCCGTTCAGGCGATCCACGTCGTTCAGCACGTTGTCGCGCAGCTTGATCCAGTCGAACGTGCAGTTCGGAATATCCCAGCCAAAATGCTTCGCGTCCTCCAGATCCTCGGCGAAGTGCGCGCCATAGACCAGCATCTTCTTAGGAACGCAGCCCCGGATCACGCATGTACCGCCGACCTTGTGCTCCTCGGCCACCGCCACGCGCGCACCATAGGCGGACGCCACGCGGGAGGCGCGGACCCCGCCAGAGCCTGCACCGATCGTGAAAAGGTCATAGTCAAAATCAGGCATCGGCGCGGCTCCAGCTTCGTTCCGCGCGGATATGGCATGTTGCCGCCAGAATGCCAGACGCCCGCATGCGCCGCCCCGTCTTCAAGTAGGCGCAAAATCGCCATGGATCCGCGCAAGGGCTATTGTCTATTTTGGGAATAGAGTATAACTGGGCGCTAGAAACGAACGACGACACATCTCGAGTTCGGTCATCCCCATAGGAGAGTGATCATGACCCGTCGAATGCGTGTCCCGCACAACGAACAGACTCCCGCCGTCCTTCTAGTCCCCGGCCTGTCCGGCAGCGGCCCTGCCCACTGGCAGACCATCTGGGAAGAGCAGCACGCCGATTGCAGCAAGGTCGATCTGGCGAAGTGGGACGATCCCCACCGCAATACGTGGATCAACAACCTGAACATGGCGATCCGCAGCGCCGGACGCCCCGTGGTGCTGGTGGCGCACAGCCTGGGCTGCTTGGCGGTCGCCTGGTGGGCCAAGTTCGAGCAGGCATCGCTCGCCGAGCGGGACGAAGCGATGCCGGTGGTGGGCGCGCTGATGGTCGCCCCGCCCGAAGTGGATTTCTTCCCGCTGGATGAGCGGGTGGCTCGCTTCGCCCCGACCCCCACCGAACCGCTTCCTTTTCCCAGCCGCCTGATCGCCAGTCATGACGACCCATGGATGGGCTTTCACACCGCGCAGGCTCTGGCGCGCCGCTGGGGCAGCACGCTGGTGGACGCGGGCGAGTGCGGCCACATCAATGCGGACTCCGGCCTTGGCGAATGGAGCTTCGGCCGCGAGCAGCTTGCGCTCCTGATGCAGCACGATGTGGCAATCGCTGTGCCTCGCGCTTCGCTGCCCAAGACGCCTGCGCCAGCGCCGCGCCTCGAAGCCTGAGCTTGCGCCACGGGCCCGGTTAAGGCCCGCCCTAGGGCAAGGTTATGCGATAGGACGCCAGCGCTCGCCAATCCTGTGTCGCCACGTCCTTCGCCGCTGCCAGACGCAAGGCGCTGTTGGTGCCGATGCGTTCGTACCCCACGCTCATCACCGGCTGATATTGGCCGGTGAGACCAACCCGCTCGCGATTGTAGAGCAGCAAGCGGGTGGCAAGATCATAGCCATTGGCATACGTCAGCTCTCCCGAGCCGGAAAACGCGACCAGCGGCAGCGCCACGCCAAAGCGGATGCGGCCTGCCAGCGCCGCACGGCTCGCCGATAGCCCGGCCCGCTGGCTTAGGATCGTGCTGGCCCAGGTGAGCAGCGTATCGCCGCCGATCTTCAGCCGCGTCGCACCGGTCGAGGCATAGGTGTCGAGCGACCACGCACCCAGCCGCCATTTGCGTGACAGTTCGACGAAAGCCGTACGCGCCCCATCGCCGAACCGCATGGCCCCCGCGCCGACCGGGGTACCGAACAGCGTGCCGCTTTCGTCCAGATAGCCGACCTTCAGCCTTGCCAGCGGGGTGTTCAGGCCAAGCAGGACCCCGCGCGCCGATCCGTATCGTCCGTCGCTGGCGACGGCGGAAACAGCCATGCGCACCCCGCCCACTGGACGCTCCACGCCGATCGCCAAGTTCGCGCCCGGCGCGTAAGCCAGCGTAACGTCGGAAGCCGGAGCCAGGCCCATCGCCTCATCCTGCACCGCATCCTGCCCGGAGAACGAGGCAACGAAGTTTGCCGAGCCCAGCTTGGCGGACAGCCCGGCGTATGTCAGCTGCCCCCGCTGGTCCGATGGATTGGGGCCGGTCCGATACGTCGTATAGCCAAAGCTGGCGGCGAAACCGTGTGCGCCGAATTGCGAATTGCCCGCCATCGCGCTGCTCGCCACTCGCCGGGCGAATTGTCCTGCACGCTGCTCGGGATTTGCGACGAGGCCTGCCAAGCTCCCTGAATAGTCGCGACCATAGGCATCCAGAACGGTGACGTGCGCCAGCATCGCCTTCACTTGGGCGCCGGTCTGCGCTCCGCCCACTGCTGCGGGTATGACCATTGCCGCGCCGGCTGCCGCCGTCTGGGTCAAGCCGTTCGAGAGTGTCGGCGAGACTGGAGCCAAGGCAGCCCGAACGTCGATCAGGCCCACGCCATAGGTGGGATCGACCCCGGCATCGCCGATGTCCTTCGCGGTATTGAGGATCACTTGCCCCGCCTGCACGCCGCTCAACTGCGGCCACTTGCCCAGGATGAGCGCGGCCAGCCCGCTGACTTGGCCCGCCGCCGCGCTGGTGCCACTGAAGGCGACGAGTTCTCCCGCCACGTCCATCGTGCCATTCGTGCCCATCGCCGAAACGCACCGCGACATCGCGGCAGAACCGCAGCGATTGGCGTAATCGGCGATGCTCAGGCTGCCGTCTGTCTCTTCCAGAGCGGTCACGAACAGCCAGCCATCGCGATTGGCGGCGGTCAGATCGAGGTAGCCCTTGGCGTTCGCTTCGCCATCGTTGCCGGCCGAATTGACGAACAACCCTCCGGAGGCGGTGTAACGCGCCACCATGTCGGACCAGCCCTGGCTGGGCTTGCTGGCGTCGATCTTGGCCAGCGATGCATTGACGATCTTGATCCCGTTCGATGCCGCATAGTCCAGCGCGGCGGGTAAAGTGCGACCCAGCGTTTCCTCGCCGGTCGTCGTGTTGGTATCGCTGATGCGCAGCGCCACGATCTGCGCATCGGGCGCCATGCCTTGCACACCCGAGCCATCGTTGCGCGCTGCGATGACGCCCGCCACCATCGTGCCGTGATCGGACTAGGAATCGCCGATCACGTTGCGCGCCTTGGTCACGCCTCCGGTGGTGACATTGCCGAAGTCCCTGCTCAGCGGGGAGATCTGCCCCGCCAGCTCCGCATTGGCGACGACGCCATCGTCGACCACGCCGACGAGCACGCCTTTGCCGGTCCAGCCATTATCCAGCGCATACAGCGCGTTGACGTGTTCGAACGCCACGTAATTGCGCCGATACTCATCGTCGTCCTGCACCGAGCGTTCGGGCACTTCGCTCTTGGGCGGCATCGGAATCAGGCCCGATGACGGGCTGGGCGTGGGAGTGGGGGCGGGAGTGGGGCTAGGCGATGGTGACGGCTCCACGCTTGGTGAAGGCTCCGGGCCAGGAGACGGTGCAGGGGTTGGAGACACCTCCGGCGTCGGAGATGGCGCGGGCGCTGGAGATGGTGCAGGCGTCGGAGATGGCGCGGGCGTGGGAGATGGCGCGGGCGTCGGAGATGGCGCGGGCGTGGGAGATGGCGCGGGCGTCGGAGATGGCGCGGGCGTCGGAGATGGTGCAGGCGTCGGAGATGGCGCGGGCGTCGGAGATGGTGCAGGCGTCGGAGATGGTGCAGGCGTCGAAGATGGCGCCGGCGTCGCTGACGGCGATGGTGTGGGTGCCGCGACTGGCGCTGGGGTGGACGCTATCGGCCCACCGCCGCTGCCCCCACCGCCACACGCGGACAACGCCGCGCTTGCCACGCCACACAGCGCCACGGTGCGCACATAACCGAAACGAATTCGCATAATGCCCTGATTCTCTGAGAAGAAAACGATGGGGCATGGCTAACGGATTATGCTTTCAGCGCGCTTCGACGGCCTCTATGTGAACATACATGGGGCAAGATCAGCTTCTGGCAACCGACAGTCAGGTGATACCGGCCAGTTCCAGCAGCGCCTCGGTCGACGGATCGAAGCTGGCCCCACCCTTCTCGATCTGCTTTGCGATTTCCTTGCCCAGTTCCACGCCAAACTGGTCGAAGGGGTTGATCTCCATCAGCACCGCGTTTGCGAAAGTGCGATGCTCATGAAACGCGATCAGCGCGCCGAAGCT
>NZ_CAXYKL010000292.1:0-7717 GCF_964277725.1 uncultured Novosphingobium sp.
GCCGTCGATCGCCCGGCGCATGTAGGCCTCTAGCTCACGCCAGATCAGGTAGCCCTTGGGGTGCCAGAACACGCTGCCGTGCGCTTCGGCCTGGAGGTGGAACAAATCCATCTCGGCGCCCAGGCGGCGGTGATCGCGCTTGGCGGCTTCTTCCAGCCGCGTCAGATGCGTGTCCAGCTGCTTCTTGTTCAGCCAGCCAGTGCCGTAGATGCGGCTGAGCATCGCGTTCTTCTGATCACCGCGCCAGTACGCACCCGAGACGCGCGTCAGCTTGAACGCGGCCGGGTCCAGCTTGCCGGTGGAGGGCAAGTGCGGCCCGCGGCACATATCCAGCCAGGCGCCGTCGGAGTTGGGCAGGCCCGACCAATAGACCGAAAGTTCTTCATGCTCGGGCAGTTCGGCGGCCCACTCGGCCTTGAAGGTCTCACCTTCGGACTGCCAGCGCGCGATCAGGTCGGCACGTGTCCAGACTTCGCGATGCAGCGGCTTATTGGCGGCGATGATGCGGCGCA
Organism: uncultured Novosphingobium sp.; assembly: GCF_964277725.1. NCBI lineage: Bacteria > Pseudomonadati > Pseudomonadota > Alphaproteobacteria > Sphingomonadales > Sphingomonadaceae > Novosphingobium > uncultured Novosphingobium sp. Next base: position 513 of record NZ_CAXYKL010000292.1, read on the forward strand.
TCTCAGCTTCTATCGCGGGCAGGTCTTCCTCGGTGAAGGGACGATCCTTGGGCGCGAAATCATAGTAGAAGCCATCGTCGGTCGAGGGGCCGAAGGTGATCTGCGTGCCGGGAAACAGCGCCTGCACCGCTTCGGCCAGGACGTGGGCATAATCGTGACGGGCGAGTTCCAGAGCGTCGGCCTCGTCACGCGATGTCACCAGCGCCAGTTGCGCATCGGCGGTGAACGGGCGCGTCAGATCGACCAGCTCGCCATCGACCTTGGCCGCGATCGCCGCCTTGGCCAGGCCCGGCCCGATCGCCGCCGCCACGTCCGCCGGGGTGGAGCCTTGCGCCATCTCTCGCACCGAACCGTCGGGCAGGCTGATCTTGAACATCTCGGACATCGCGCAATCGTCTCTTTTCAATACCGCTGCGCGCCATGGCACAAGGGCCCGCGCGAAGGAAGTCCGGCGCCGGTTTTCAGCGAGTTCGAGAGGTGACGCCGCCCGCCCGAACCCGGGCGGCGGCCGCTGCGGTCAACCCGCGCGCCGACGCCCCGGGATCGTCCCGGTAGTGGGTGTCGTGATGGGGCGGGTGAGAGCCATGACGGTGATATAGACGCGCCGCCCGCGTTCGTCACCCCCGCGCGGGTAAACGGCGGCGAGCCAGCAGATCGGCCCACAGCCAGCCACTCGCCATGCACACGAACGGCATGACCGGATAGTGGAACCGCGATTGGCCGAAGATGATCACCGCCACCAGCGTGGGATAGGCCGCCACGCCCCAGGGCAGCAGCCACCAGTCGATCCAGCGCTCACCCGCAGCGCGCCGCCGCCGGGTCATGACCACAAGCGCGGCCATGAAGCTTAGCATCAGCAGCAGGTAATAGCCCTGGTTGGCGATGCGCACGGCGCGGTAGAGCGCCCCATACGCGGCGTAGGACGGCGCGCCCGCCTGATAGGCCCACTCAGCCTCCCCATCGGGCAGCCACAGCAGCGCCAGCTTGCGCGGGGCGAGGGCGATGAAGCGGGCGGGATTGGCGGCGATCCAGGCCGATCCCAGGCGCTTGGCCTCGGCATCGCGGGCCGCTTCGGTCAAGTTGGTGCGCGCCATCAGCGCGGTAAAGGCGCGCCCGTCTTCCGCGTAGCCTCCGGTCGCATCGTCGCTATTGCCGATCAGCAGGTTGAAGCCGCCGTTGGTCGAAACCGCGATCCAACTGCCCAGCTGCGCATGGTTACGCACGGCCCAGGGCAAGACCACCAGCGCGGCGCAGGCCAGCACCAGCAGGCCCCGTCCGACCACGATCGGCAGGCGGCGCCATACGTGTGCGGCGCGCAACCACTCGATCGCGAACAGCACCGGAATCACCACGATCGTCTGGGCTTTCACAAGACTGGCAAAGCCGAACACCAGCCCTGCGCCCACCAGCCACAGGGCCGAACGCCGCGCCACCACCAGCCAGCAGCCCAGCAGCAACAGCATGGTGTAGAACGATTCGGTCAGCGCCAGCGGAACGTAGGCAATCGCATTGGGATAGACCGCGAAGAGCAGCAGCCCCAGCCGCGCACCGGCCTCGCTGCCGAACAGCCGCCGGCCCAGCAGCAGGATCAGCCAGCCGCTGACGATCGCGCTCGCCAGGTTGAACAGGCCGACGGCCAGCAGCGATGGGCCAGTGAGCCGGAACAACGCCGATAGCGCCATCGGCCACCCGGCGGGCCAGAAGGCGGTGGGCTGCCCGGCGTTGTCCAGATAGCCATGGCCAGCAGCCAGGCCGATCGCGCGCATGAGATACCACTCCGCATCGGATGTGGGGGCCACCGGGATCAGCAGCATGGCCAGTCGCAAGCCGACGAACGCCGCCCAGATCATCCATAGTGCGCGGGGGCTGGCGGCGAACCTGTCCAGAGCCGCGGCCCTTGCAGAACTCATCATGGCTGTCCCGAAAATTGCTCCGGAGCGACCTAGACGGTGCCACTTAAGATCGGATTGATACCGAAGGCGCCGATGGCCCAGCCCTTGCGACGGCCGCGCGCCATCGCCACAACTTGTGGCATGACCGATGCTTCCTTTCACGTGATGCCCGATGGCCGCCGGATCGCCTACCGCTTCACGCCTGGCGAGGGGCCGACGGTGGTGTTCCTGCCGGGCTACAAGTCCGACATGGCCGGCGGCAAGGCGACTGCCGTGTTCGATGCCGCGCAGGCGCAGGGCCGGGCGGCGCTGTTGCTGGATTACTCCGGCTGCGGCGAAAGTTCCGGTGCGTTCGCCGATGGCACGCTCTCGATATGGCGGGACGAAGTGCTGGCGCTGATCGCCGCGCGTTGCCCCGGGCCGGTGGTGCTGGTCGGCTCCTCTATGGGGGGCTGGCTGATGCTGCTGGTGGCGCTGGCTCTGCCGGCCGGGCAAGTCGCCGGGCTGGTCGGCATCGCCGCCGCGCCGGACTTTACCGATTGGGGAACGTCCGCGGAGGATCAGGCCAAGCTCGCCGCGGGTGAAACGGTGTGGGAAGACAATCCCTACGGCCCCGAACCCACGCCGACCCACCCCGGTTTCTGGGCCGATGGCCAGGCGCAATTGCTGCTGGAGGATGAGGTCGCGCTGGAATGCCCGGTGCGGTTGCTGCACGGCCAGGCCGACCCCGATGTGCCGTGGGAGATCGCCTTGCGCCTGGCTGAAGTTCTGCGTTCAGATGCAGTGCAGGTCACGCTGATCAAGGACGGCGATCATCGCCTTTCGCGCCCGGCCGATATCGCGCTGTTGCTGGCGGCCGTGGCGGAACTCGCCGGCTGGACGCGCTGAGGCCATTCGGAGACCCCCATGCTGATGCTGCTCCTTCCTGTCCTGCAATATGGCGCCTCGGTCACCGCGCTGCCGCCCGAGATCCTCGATCGCAAGGCGATGGAGGCCAAGCGTGAAGCGAGGCAGAGCGCAGCCATGGCCAGCGGTCCGATAATTCCGCCGGGCCAGGCCGCCGGTTGCGTGGATGACATGGCCGCCAATCCCGCAGCCGGTGCGGTCGCGGCGCAGAATGCGCTGGATCGCGCCAAGGGTGAAGAGCGGGTTCGCGCCGGGTTGTGCCTTGGCGTGGCGCTGGGCGCGCAGGAGCGCTGGGGCGAAGCGCAGACCGCCTTCCTGCGGGCGCGCGATGCCGTGGCTCCGGCCGACAACGCCAGCCGTGCGCGTCTTGGAGCGATGGCGGGCAATGCCGCGCTGGCGGGCGGGCAGGCGGAAACGGCGCTGACCATTCTCGATACAGCGCAAACTGCTGCGAAAACCGCGAGCGATACCGATTTGCTCGGGTCCATCGCGCTGGACCGTGCTCGCGCCTTGGTGGCGCTGGGCCAGACCGCGCAAGCCAGCGCCGCACTGGCGGAGGCACGCACCGCAACGCCGGAAAACGCTCAGGCCTGGCTGCTCTCGGCCACGCTTTCCCGGCGCGAGAAGAACTTCACGGAGGCGCAGACCCAGATCGAACGGGCGGCGCAAATCAGTCCGCGCGATGCCGAGATCGGCTTGGAGGCGGGTGTGATCGCGATCCTTTCCGGCCGGGATGCGGCGGCGCGAAAGAGCTGGCAATCGGTGATCGCAACCGCGCCGGACAGTGATTCGGCCAAGACGGCCAAGGGCTACCTCGCCCAACTGGATAACGGAGGCGCAAAGCCATGATACCTCTTTCGGTCCTCGATCTCGTTCCGGTGCGCGAAGGCGGCTCCGTGGCGGAATCCATCGCGGAATCAGCCAAGACCGCGCAAGCGGCGGAGCAGGCCGGCTACAAGCGGTACTGGGTGGCAGAGCACCACGGCATGGACGGAATCGCCGGGGGCGCGACCTCGGTCGTGCTGGCCCATATCGGCAATGCCACTTCCACTATCCGCCTGGGCGCGGGCGGGATCATGCTGCCCAACCACAATCCTTATGTGATCGCCGAGCAGTTCGGCACGCTGGACGCGATGTTCCCCGGCCGCGTGGACCTCGGCCTCGGCCGCGCGCCGGGAGCCGATGGGCGGCTGGCCTACGCCTTGCGCAAGGATATCCGCCAAGCGTCCGAAGCATTTCCGCAGGACGTGGTGGAGCTGCGTGCGCGCTTTGCCGGCCAGGCGGTTCATGGCGTTTCGGCACCGCAGGCCATTGGCGCAGCGGTGGAGATGTGGATCCTGGGCTCCAGCTTGTTCGGCGCGCAGCTGGCGGCGATGCTGGGCCTGCCTTACGCCTTCGCCTCGCACTTCGCCCCGGCGCAGCTGGACCAGGCGGCGTATGTCTATCGCGATCGCTTCGAGCCTTCGGAGACGCTGGACAAGCCGTACTTCATGGCGGCGATCAATGTCCTCGCCGCCGAAACTGACGAGGAGGCGTGGTATCTGGCTTCCACGAACGACCAGTCTTTCGTGGCGCTGCGCTCCGGCTCGCCGGGACGGGCCAAGCCGCCGATCCGGGACTATCGCGATACCCTGCCGCCGCAATCATTGGCGTTGCTGGACCAGATGCGCTCGGTCAGCGCGATCGGATCGCCCGAAACCGTGCGGCGCGAAATCGACGCTTTCGTGCGGCGAACCGGTGCGGATGAGCTGATCCTGTCTGGCTCCACATACGATCCGGCGGCGATGCGTCGATCGTTGGAATTGACGATGGACGCGGTGAAAGAGCCTGCCTGACGGTGTAAACCAAGGCTTATTTCCGAAAGCTGACGGTCAGGATCACGAAGTTCCACGCAACAGGCATTGACGGACGGAATGTTTTCCACGAATTCCGCCGTCATGGATAAAGCAGATGTCGTCATCGTGGGAGCAGGGCATGCGGGCGCACAGGCCGCCATTGCTCTTCGGCAGAACGGGTTCACCGGCACCGTCGTGGTGATCGGTCGCGAGCCGGAATATCCGTACGAGCGGCCACCGCTCTCCAAGGAATACTTCGCGCGGGAGAAGACGTTCGACCGGCTGTACATCCGCCCGGTCACGTTCTGGGCGGACAAGGAAATCGACTTCGAACTAGGCGTGGAAGTCACCAAGGTCGATCCGGCCGCGCACGAGCTGACCCTCTCGAACGGCCAGACGCTGGGCTATGGCAAGTTGATCTGGGCCGCGGGTGGCGATGCGCGCCGCCTGTCATGCTCGGGCGCGGAATTGGCCGGCGTCCATGCCGTGCGCACCCGCCAGGATTGCGACATGCTGATGGCCGAAGTCGATGCGGGAACGGACCGCATCGTAGTGATCGGCGGCGGCTACATCGGGCTTGAGGCGGCGGCGGTGCTGACCAAGCTGGGTTGCCACGTCACGCTGCTGGAAGCGCTGCCGCGCGTGCTGGCGCGGGTCGCGGGGGAAGAGCTTTCGGCTTTCTACCAGAAAGAACACCGCGATCACGGCGTCGATCTGCGCACCGGCGTCGCGGTGGACTGCATCGTCGGCGATGGCCACAAGGTCACCGGCGTGAAGCTGGCGGATGGCGAAGTGCTGCCCGCGCAGGCGGTGATCGTGGGCATCGGCATCGTGCCCGCCGTCGGCCCGCTGATCCTGGCCGGCGCGACCGGCGCCAACGGCGTGGACGTGGACGAATATTGCCGCACCTCCCTGCCGGACGTCTATGCGATCGGCGATTGCGCCGCCTTCGCTTGTGACTTTGCCGGCGGCACGGTGATGCGCGTGGAATCGGTGCAGAACGCCAACGACATGGCCACCTGCGTCGCCAAGGCGATCTGCGGCGATGAAAAGCCCTACAAGGCGTTTCCGTGGTTCTGGTCCAACCAGTATGACCTGCGCCTGCAGACCGCCGGCATCAACGTTGGCTTCGACAAGGTGGTGGTGCGCGGCAATCCGGACGATCGCTCTTTCAGCGTGGTCTACCTGAAGGAAGGCCGCGTCCTGGCGCTGGACTGCGTGAACGCGGTGAAGGACTACGTGCAAGGCCGCAAGCTGGTGGAGAACGGCGCGAAGCCCGACATCACCGAGCTGGCGAACAAGGACAAGCCGCTCAAAGAACTCGCCTGAGAATGACCGCGGGGGGCGTGGTGGCCGAAGGCGGGCTGGGCGCGTATCGCCGCCATGCCCGCGTGCTGGTGGCCAGCTTGGTGGGCACCGCCGTCGAATTCTACGATTTCTACATTTATGCCACGGCGGCGGCGCTGGTGTTCGGCCCGCTGTTCTTCCCGGCCGAGTCCGCGTCGGTGCAACAGCTGGCGGCTTACGCCAGCTTCGGCATCGCCTTTGTCGCGCGGCCGCTGGGCGCGGCGCTGTTCGGTCATTTCGGTGATAGGATCGGGCGCAAGTCCACGCTCGTCGCCTCGCTGCTGCTGATGGGCGGGGCGACCGTGCTGATCGGCGTGCTGCCCACGTATCAGAGCGTCGGCTGGTACGCCCCGCTGCTGCTGTGCCTGCTGCGTTTCGGGCAGGGGCTGGGACTGGGCGGCGAATGGGGCGGCGCGGCGCTGCTGGCGGTGGAGAACGCCCCGCCGGGTTGGCGCGCCCGCTTCGGCATGGCGCCGCAGCTCGGCGCGCCGGTCGGCTTCCTGGCAGCGAACGGCCTGTTCCTGATCCTGAGCAGCGTGATGAGCGAGGCGGACTTCCTGGCGTGGGGCTGGCGTTTGCCGTTCCTGCTCAGCTCGGTGCTGGTGGGGCTGGGGCTATGGATCCGCTTCCGCCTGGCTGATACGCCTGCCGCCGTCGCCATCGAGCATGACCGGCCCGCCGCGATCCCCTTCGTAGAGCTGCTGCGCACCCACTTGCGGGCGACCGTGGCGGGTACTTTCGCCGTCGTCGTGTGCTTTGCGATCTATTACCTCACCACCGCATTCGCGCTGGGTTATGGCACCACCGAGCTGGGCTATGACAAGCGCGATTTCCTGAGCGTGCAGCTGTTTGCGATCCTGTTCATGGCGATCGGCATCGTCGTGGCCGGATATGCCGCCGATCGCTGGACTTCACGCGCGGTGCTGATCGTGGGCAGCGTGATCGCGATCGCCATCGGGCTGGCCATGGGCCCAATGTTCGGGGCCGGATCGCTGGGCGTCGTGGGGCTGTTCCTGTGCCTGGGGCTGTTCACCATGGGCTTGGTCTATGGCCCGCTCGCCTCGCTGTTGCCGCAGCTGTTCCCCGCCCCGGTGCGCTATACCGGGGTGTCGATCGCCTTCAACGTCGGCGGCATCCTGGGCGGCGGCTTCGCGCCCGGCGTGGCGCAGACATTGGCGGACAAGGGCGGGCTGGCCTTCGTCGGCCTCTACATCTCGGGCGCCGC
>NZ_CAXYKL010000293.1:0-7510 GCF_964277725.1 uncultured Novosphingobium sp.
GCCGACGTGCAGCGATCTGGGCTTTGCGCTGGGCCCGCGCATCAACGCCGGCGGGCGTGTGGGCGAATCGACTCTCGGCGTGCGCCTCCTGACGACGCGCGACCCGGATGAGGCCCGCGACATCGCCACACAACTCTCGCGCCTGAACGATGAACGCCGCGCAATCGAGCAAGTGGTGCAGGAAGAGGCGGAGGCGCAAGTCGCCGCCCAGCACAACCGCGCCGTTCTCGTCCTGGCCGGGCGCGGCTGGCACCCCGGCGTGATCGGCATCGTTGCCGGGCGGATCAAGGAAAAGACCGGCAAGCCCGCGCTCGTCATCGCGCTTGGCGCGGAAGAGGAAGGGTCGGGCCACGGCAAGGGCTCCGGTCGGTCGATCAGCGGCGTCGACCTTGGCGCTGCGATCATCGCCGCGCGCGAGGAAGGGCTTCTCGTTGCCGGGGGCGGCCACGCCATGGCTGCCGGCTTGACGATCGATCCTGACAAGGTGGGTGCCTTCGGAGACTGGTTGGACGCCAAGCTGGGCAGAGACGTGGCGGCGGCGACCGAAAGCCGTTCCCTGCTGCTCGATCTGGCCTTATCCCCCGGCGGCCTGACGCCGCAGCTGGTAGACACTCTGGACGTCGCTGGCCCCTTCGGCATGGGCTGGCCCGGCCCCAAGGTCGCCGTTGGACCGGTGCGCCTGGTGAAAGTGGACATAGTCGGCACCGATCACGTCCGGCTGATTGCCAGCGGCCCCGACGGCGGACGGATCAAGGCGATCGCCTTTCGTTCCGCAGAAAGCGATCTGGGCCAGGCGCTGCTGCATGCCAGCCAGGGCCGACGCCTATGGCTGGCAGGCCGCGCCAAGATTGATGACTGGGGTGCTCGGCCCCAGGCGGAGCTTTTGCTGGACGACGCCGCGTGGGCAGATTGAGCCTGATCCGCAGACTATTGCAAAAAGGCGCTTGACCCCCCCGCGCTGCTTGCCTAGAGGCGCGGGCCTGCAAACGACGCAGCATGAGATTGGCCCCTTCGTCTAGCGGTTAGGACGCGGCCCTTTCACGGCTGAAACACGGGTTCGATTCCCGTAGGGGTCACCACTCTCGCGCGGCTTTTGCAGACCGGCACATGGCTACACGGCCCCTTCGTCTAGCGGTTAGGACGCGGCCCTCTCACGGCTGAAACACGAGTTCGATTCTCGTAGGGGTCACCATCCGCTCTTAATCTCTGGGCTTATCGGACAGGGCGTTGGCTTGATTGACTGCCTCGCTGATGTCGCCGGCCTCGTCATGATGATCACTGCAACGGTTGCCCCTCACGGGCATGATCGCTTCAACTCGCAGGTCGAGCCGTCGACATAATGCCGGCCCTCATATCGCCTAGCGTGATGCTGACGCGAAGCGCGACAAGTCTGTAGAATCGCACTAGGCCGCTTGCTTGCGCGCGCGGCGCGATCCAGCCTAATAACCGGCCAATGCAGTTCCGCTTCCTCGAATACTTCATCGCGCTGGCGGAAGAGCGGCATTTCGCCCGAGCGGCTGCGCGCTGTCATGTCACGCAGCCCACGCTATCGGCAGGTATCGCCAATCTGGAAACGCGGTTGGGCAAACGCCTGGTCCAGCGTGACCGTCGCTTTGTCGGGCTGACGGCGGAGGGTGAGGCCATCCTGTCCCACGCGCGCCGCCTGGTGGCTGGGCATGACGAAATGCGGCTGGCGGTGGATGCGGCAGGGTCCCTGCGCGGGGAGATGCGGCTGGGCTGTATTCCGGCCGCGATGCCGTATGTCGGGCGCTTCATGGGAGCGCTCGCGTCTGCGTTTCCGGACCTGCGGGTCGCGATCCGCCAATTGACGTCCGATCACATCGTGCGCGGATTGGCCGGGTTCGAACTGGACGCCGGGCTCACCTATCTAGACGCCGAACCGGCAGGCGGGATGATCGCCACGCCGCTTTATTCCGAGCGCTATTGCCTGGCCGTCCATCCCCGCAGTCTGCTTGCCGCTGCGGACGAGGTAACTCTGGCGCAGGCCGTGCGCGAGCCATTGTGCCTCCTGCACCAGGGCATGCAGAACCGGCGCATTCTGGATGCGCATCTGGCGCGGTTGAAGGTCCAGGCAACTCCCGTCGCGACTGCGGATTCCTATATCGCCCTGCTCTCGATCGTGGCGCGGGGTGGATTGAACAGCATCGTCACGGACAGCCACGCCGACTTCATCGCACCGGCCACCGGCGTGCGGCTGATTCCGATCAGCGACCTGCCGGAGAGTAACCGTGTCGGCCTGCTCGTCGGCGCACTAGAGCCGATGCCGCCTGTCGCCCGTGCCGCGCTGACGGTAGCGCACGGTTTGACTATCGCATGATAGATACGCCCTATCGACTATCGCCAACTTTGATTTGAGTTTCCGGCCAAGCGACCTCATGATGATCAGCAGTTGGAGGACCAATGGCTGAACTGAACGAGATTTTGCGCGCGCATGGTGGCCGGCAAGATGCCTTGCTACCGATCCTGCATGACGTACAAGCGGCGTTCGGCCACGTCTCGGAAGCGACGATCCGCGAAATCGCGCTGCACTTGAACCTCAGCCGCGCCGAGGTTTCGGGCGTCGTCAGCTTCTATCACGACTATCACCGCACGCCCGATCCGCGACCGGCGATCAAATTGTGTCGTGCCGAAAGCTGCCAATCGCGCGGCAGCGAGGCCCTGGCGATCGCGGCAGAAAAGGTCGCCGGCGCGCGGGTGCGGGTGGAGACTGTCTATTGCCTGGGGCTATGTTCGGTCGGACCGAACGCGATGATCGGTCATGAGGTTCACGCCCGCCTCGATAGCGGCAAAGTCGCCGCATTGATCGGGGCGCTATGATGCAAATCCGGATTTCAGATGACGCCCTGGCGATCGCCTGCGGGGCCGACGTGCTAGCTAGAGCCTTTGCTGAGCGCGGGCATGAGGTGGTGCGCACATCCAGTTGGGGCATGCACTGGCTTGAGCCTTTGGTGGAGATCGATGGCATAGGCTATGGCCCCGTCGTAGCGGCGCATGTCGATGCGATATTGAGCGGCACGGCCGATGCGCTGTGCATCGGCCGGATCGCCGATCATCCGTTCATCGCAAGCCAGACCCGGCTGACTTTCGCACGGGCTGGGATGACCCGTCCGACCAGCCTGGAGGATTACGCAGCAACCGGTGGCTGGGCCGGACTGGAACGCGCGCGGGCTTTGGGGACAGAAGCCGTCGTCGCCGAAGTTACCGCATCAGGCCTGCGCGGACGCGGCGGAGCGGGCTTCCCCGCCGGCATCAAGTGGAACACGGTGCGTGTTGCGCCGGGTTCGGAAAAGTACATCGTCTGCAACGCCGACGAGGGTGACAGCGGCACATTCGCCGATCGCATGGTGATGGAGGGCGATCCCTTCATGCTGATCGAGGGCATGGCCATCGCCGGTCTGGCTGTCGGGGCGGGCAAGGGCTTCATCTACATCCGTTCGGAATATCCGCACGCCATCGCCAAGATGCAGGCAGCGGTGCAGCTATCTTCTGCGATCGTCGCGCCGTTCGAGATCGAAGTGCGCGTGGGTGCCGGGGCCTATGTCTGTGGCGAAGAAACGTCGCTCCTCAACTCATTGGAGGGCAAGCGCGGAGAGGTTCGCGCCAAGCCGCCGCTGCCCGCGCATGAAGGGCTGTTCGGGTGCCCGACCGTCATCAACAACGTCCTGACGCTGGCGGCGGTACCCTTCGTATTGTCCCAAGGCGCGCAAGCCTACGCCGACTACGGCATGGGCCGCTCGCGCGGGACGATGCCGGTGCAGATCGCCGGCAATGTGAAACACGGCGGTTTGTACGAAACTGCATTCGGCATCACGCTGGGCGACATTGTCGAAAAGATCGGCGGCGGCACCGCGAGTGGCCGACCGATCCGCGCGGTGCAGGTCGGCGGGCCGCTGGGCGCGTACTTCCCCCCTGCCCTGTTCGACACGCCGTTCGATTACGAAGCCTTCACGGCGGTGGACGGCCTGATCGGCCATGGCGGAATCACCGTGTTCGATGACAGCGCCGACATGGCGAAGCAGGCACGCTTTGCGTTCGAGTTCTGCGCGGCGGAGAGCTGCGGCAAGTGCACGCCGTGCCGGATCGGATCAGTGCGCGGGCGAGAAACTCTGGACAAAGTTATCGCCGGGGAAGCCTCGGAAGCCAATCTGCAACTGGTTGCCGATCTGTGCGAGACGATGAAGTTCGGTTCGCTCTGTGCGCTGGGTGGGTTCACACCTTATCCCGTGATGAGCGCGATCACCCATTTCCCCGAGGATTTCGGCCTGCGCATGGCCGAAGCTGCGGAATGATTACCGTGCGCGGCATCGGCCGTGATCTTCGCGAACACACGAACCTGCCGGGCGATCCGGCACCGCTGGAGCAGCATCATGGGCTATGAACCCCAGGCCGATTTCGGCACCCCGGCGTCGGACGCCACCACCTCCGTCACGTTGAACATCGACGGTCGCGAAACGACCGTTCCGGCCGGCACCACGGTGATGCGCGCCGCGGCAGAGATGGGAACCTCGATCCCCAAGCTCTGCGCGACCGACAGTCTGAAGCAGTTCGGATCATGCCGGCTTTGTCTGGTGGAAATCGACGGTCGGCGCGGCACTCCCGCTTCGTGCACCACCCCGGTAGAGCCCGGCATGATCGTACGCACGCAGACCCCGACGCTGCACAAGTTGCGCAAGGGGGTGATGGAGCTCTACATCTCCGATCACCCGCTGGATTGCCTGACTTGCCCGGCCAATGGCGATTGCGAATTGCAGGACCAGGCGGGCGCAGTCGGCTTGCGTGAGGTGCGCTATGGCTATGCCGGCGAGAATCATCTGGAAAGCGCCAAGGATCAGTCCAACCCCTACTTCGATTTCGACCCAAGCAAGTGCATCGCATGCTCGCGCTGCGTTCGCGCGTGCGACGAGGTGCAAGGCACCCTGGCTCTGACGATGGACGGTCGCGGCTTCGCGTCCAAGATTTCGGCCGGCACCGCTGCCGATGATTTCCTCTCGTCGGAATGCGTCTCTTGCGGGGCCTGCGTGCAGGCTTGCCCGACATCCACTCTTCAAGAGCGCAAGGTGGCCGAGATCGGCACGCCGGATCGCAGCGTCGTCACCACATGCGCCTATTGCGGTGTCGGCTGCACCTTCCGCGCCGAGATGCGGGGCGAGCAACTGGTCCGGATGGTCCCGTGGAAGGACGGCAAGGCCAACCGTGGGCACAGCTGCGTCAAAGGACGCTTCGCGTGGGGCTATGCCAACCATCAGGAGCGCATCCTCAATCCGATGATCCGTGAGAGCATCGATCAGCCGTGGCGGGAAGTATCGTGGGAGGAGGCCTTCACCCATGCCGCCAGCGAGATCCGGCGCATCCAGGCCAAGTATGGGCGGGAGTCCGTCGGCGGCATCACCTCTAGCCGCTGCACCAACGAGGAGACCTTCCTCGTCCAGAAGCTGATCCGCGCCGGGTTCGGCAACAACAACGTCGATACGTGCGCGCGCGTCTGCCACTCGCCCACGGGCTATGGTTTGAAGACCACGTTCGGTACCAGCGCGGGCACGCAGGATTTCGACAGCGTGATGCAGGCCGACGTCATCCTGATCATCGGCGCCAACCCGACTGACGGCCACCCGGTGTTCGCCAGCAGGATGAAGCGCCGGCTGAGGCAGGGCGCAAAGCTGATCGTGATCGATCCGCGTCGCACAGACATCGTGCGCTCGCCCCACATCGAGGCGGCCCATCACCTGGCTCTGCGCCCCGGCACGAACGTAGCGGTGCTGACCGCCATGGCGCACGTCATCGTCACCGAAGGACTGGCAGCAGAAGCATTCGTGCGTGAGCGGTGCGATTGGGACGAGTACAGCCACTGGGCGGAATTCGTCTCGCAATCGCGCAACTCGCCCGAGGCGCTAGAGCCGGTCACGATGGTCAATCCGGCGGAGCTGCGCGAAGCGGCGCGTCTCTACGCGACCGGCGGGAACGCGGCGATCTACTACGGCCTTGGCGTCACCGAACATTCGCAAGGCTCGTCCACCGTTATGGCGATCGCCAACCTGGCGATGGCGACCGGCAACATCGGGCGCGAAGGCGTAGGCGTGAATCCGCTGCGTGGGCAGAACAACGTCCAGGGCGCTTGCGACATGGGCAGCTTCCCCCACGAACTGTCTGGCTATCGCCACGTCTCGGACGCCTCGGCGCGCGCTCTGTTCGAAAGCGAGTGGGGCGTGGCGATTGATTCGGAGCCGGGCCTACGCATCCCCAACATGCTCGACGCTGCGGTGGAGGGCACGTTCAAGGCCCTTTATGTGCAGGGCGAGGATATTCTCCAGTCCGATCCCAACACAAAGCATGTGTCGGCCGGTCTGGCGGCGATGGAGTGCGTGATCGTGCACGACTTGTTCCTGAACGAGACGGCAAATTACGCGCATATCTTCCTGCCGGGTTCGACCTTCCTCGAAAAGGACGGCACGTTCACCAATGCCGAGCGGCGCATCCAGCCCGTGCGCAAGGTGATGACGCCGATGAACGGTCTCGCCGATTGGGAGGTGACGCAAGGCCTCGCCAATGCCCTCGGCCTGGACTGGAATTACAGCCACCCCAGCCAGATCATGGACGAGATTGCGCGGCTGACACCCAGCTTCACCGGCGTCAGCTTTGAAAGGCTCGACGCGATGGGATCGATCCAATGGCCGGCCAACGAAGCCGCGCCTGACGGTACGCCTGTCATGCACATCGAAGGCTTCGTCCGCGGCAAGGGCAAGTTCGTCGTCACGGACTATATCCCGACCGACGAGAAGACCGGGCCACGCTTCCCGCTCTTGCTCACCACCGGCCGTATTCTGAGCCAGTACAATGTCGGGGCGCAGACGCGGCGCACCGATAACGTGGTGTGGCACGCGGAGGATGTGCTGGAAATACATCCGATCGATGCGGAAGACCGCGGCTTGCGCGATGGGGATTGGGCGCGGCTCGCCAGTCGCGCGGGTGAAACGACCCTTCGCATTCTGGTAACCGACCGCGTCGCGCCCGGCGTCGTCTATACCACCTTCCACCATCCGACGACGCAGGCCAACGTGATCACCACCGACTACTCCGATTGGGCAACGAACTGCCCGGAATACAAGGTGACGGCGGTACAGGTCGCGGCATCGAATGGACCAAGTGACTGGCAGGAGAGCTACGAAGCGCTTTCCCATCGCTCGCGCCGGATCGAAGCGGAGGCGGCGGAATGACGCCACGCGAACACCTCGTCCGCATGGCCAACCAGATCGCCGCCAACTTTGCCACCATGGGCGACGTCGATGCGGCCGCCGCCACGGCCGATCACATCGCAATGTTCTGGGATCCGCGCATGAAAGCGAGCGTCTTTGCGGATCTCACAGACTTGTCGCCCACAGCCGAACAAGCGATCATGCTCCTGCGGCAAGATCCGCACCCGTCGCACCAGACGCAAGCGACAGAATTTGTCGCCGCGAATGAAGTGGGCGCGTCCGACGCCGGCTGATTGATG
>NZ_CAXYKL010000294.1:0-10914 GCF_964277725.1 uncultured Novosphingobium sp.
GGACGAACCCGCGTGGACTGATCGCCAGGAATTCGGGTGTGCTGGTATCACCCTTCAGGACATTGACGGCGATGCCTTCGTATTGCGCGCCGCACTCTTCGAGCGTGATGTGCGAGGCCACCGGACATGCACCCGGCGCGTAGAAGAACTTCATCGGCATGGTTTTTCGCTCCGGCAATCTGGCTTGCCGCAAGGTATTCCTGCTCGATCATGGCTCGACAATAGCGGGCAGGGGCCGGCCACGCTCACATTTCACATGTGATGGCTTGCCGGCTCTATCGGATCGGCCCGACCCGATAATCCGCCACGTAGCCCAGGTGATCTGACAGCTTGAAGCCGCCCGCCGTGCTGCCGAAGGGCACGCGCACGTCCGTCAGCGTGAGCGAGGTTCCCGAAGCCGGGCGGTAGAATTGCTTGTCCTTGCCGCGTTTGATCACTGACTTGAGATCGGCGTTAACGGGTCGGGGCGGGGCGACGCCCGCTTCCTGCGCGATGACTTCCTGGCCGCCCGGCACTAGCGGAGCAGGACCCGTGGTCAGCGCGATCCGATTGGCGAAGTGGCCGATGTTGAAGTCTCCCCCGAATACCAGGGCCGTATCGCGGTCGACCGTGCGGCCCAGGAAAGCCCGGACCTCACGGCATTGTTCGGCATAGGCCATGTCCGCGCGGGCGATGGAGACGCCGGTCGCCTTGCGTGAGTTAAGGTGCGTGTTCGCGATCGCGACTGGCTTTGACGCGCCGGGCACCCTGATCCACGTGACCAGCACGCCCTTGGCGGCAAGGCAATCATACCCGGCGCAGGCGTCGGGCGCGAAGGCCATCTTGGCGGTGCGCACGATCGGAAAGTCCGACAGGACGACCAGGCCGCTGTCCTGCCACTTGCCTATGGTCTCGCCCTTGATGAAGCTGGCGGCGCTGTGGAACACGTCGGGCATCGCGGTGTGAGCGGTGTCGTTCGCGTCCGCCGCCGCCGGGCCGAAGGCGACATAGCGATATCCCGCCAGGGTCGCGATGGACTTGGCCTCGGGCGTGAAAGCCTCTTGCAGCAGCACCACGTGCGGCTGCGTTCCCTGTTCGCGCAGGTTGGCGAGGCGCAGGCCGATCTCTTGCAAGGAGCTTGTGCGATTTAACGCCACGGGGAAGGGCAGGCCGGCGACATTGTACGTCATCACCGAAAGAGCGCCGGGGATCGCCTGGGGTATCGCGCCGCGTGGGATCGACACCTCCGCCGGAGCAGGCCCGGCGATGTTGCCTCCCAGAACCGCTAGAAACGCAGCCGCCATCAGCCAACGCGCACCAGACATGTGCAACTCCCGATATCCCCGCAGCAAAGCACCCACCTGCTTCGACGCCGCGCCCCGATAAAAGCCGCATGTGAAAGTTTGATGTGCGGGTCGTGACGAGCGGCGGCGTCACAGTGCTGTCCGTGGCTTATTGCGCGGACTTGGGATGGAAACGGTCGATGGGGCGCAGCCTTGCCTTGCATGACATAGCTGACAGCGGCTTGCGCACGTCATCCGCCGATGTGGAGCTGGCCGCTTGAGCGTGCGTGGCTCCCCGGCCGGGTCACCGGCACTTGTCGTCCCGGGCGCGACACGGCATGGGTCGCCGACGATGACGTCTCATGGTCAGGATATTCCGGCACAGTCCGGCCTTCAACAGCTCAGCCTGGCGATGCGGCCGGAACTGCGGCGGTTCCTGCGCGCGCGTGGTTGCAGCGAGGCGGATGCCGAGGACCTGCTGCAAGAGCTGTTCATCAAGATCGCCACGACCACCACTGGACCGATCCGCACACCCAAGGCGTATCTCTTTCAGATACTCAACAACATGGCGCACACGCGCCGCCGCACCGAGATGCGGCGGCAGGCCCGCGATGCCGAATGGATCGGAGAGCGCCGCTTCGGCGATGATGCGGACGCTGCGCCCGATCCCGAAACCGCGCTCGCCGGACGTGACGAACTGGAGCGGGTGGAAGCGCAACTGGCCGATCTGCCCGAGCGGACGGCCTTCGTATTTCGCCAGTATCGCGTCGAAGGGCATTCGCAAAAGGCGATCGCGCTGGAACTGGGCATCAGCCTCAGCGCGGTCGAAAAGCATCTGCAGCGCGCTTACAAAGCCGTTCTGGTCATTCGGAACAGACAGGAACAGGGCGGTCTTGCGCCGGCTTCAAGCAAGGGAGGGATCGGAGATGCGGTTGACTGACGATCTCGTCCACGAGCAGGCGATCGCCTGGCACTTGCGCCTTACTGAAGATGGCTTCGACGAATGGGACGGCTTCGTGTCCTGGTTGGAAGCGGACGCTGCCCACAATAGCGCCTATGAGGCGGTGAGCGATGCCGATGCGGGGCTGGGGGAGCTTGCTGCTCCTGCCCCGTCGGTGGCCACGCATCCCGTTTCCTGGCCTGCCGTCTGGTCCGCGAACGACGAGCCTGACTCAACCCCTGTGCAGCGGCGGCCTGGCAGGCTGATGGCAATGGCGGCCACGGTCGCGCTGGTTGCGATCGGTTCATGGGTCGGCTTTGGCGCGATGAACCAGACGTACGAAGTGCGCACGGCCCCGGGCGAGACGCGCACCCTGGCGCTGGCGGACGGCACCCGCATCGCCCTGAATGGCTCGACCGAGATCATGTTGGACAGGCGGGACCCGCGCTTCGCCGAATTGAAATCGGGCGAGGCGAAGTTTTCGGTCCACCATGATGCTGCCGATCCCTTCGAGCTGACGGTGGCGGACCAGAAGATTGTCGATGTCGGCACCGTCTTCAACGTGAAGAAGAGCCCGCAATCCCTGAAGGTCGAAGTGGCCGAAGGCGCGGTTCGCTACGAGGACGGACAAGTCCGGATGCGATTGGATGCGGGCGATACCCTGCAGGCCAGCGGCGCGAACGTCGTCGAAGGCACTCGTCCGCCCGAGGCGATCGGTAGCTGGACCAACGGGCGGCTGGTCTACGAAGGCGCACCTCTGGTTGAGGTAGCGGGCGATCTGGCGCGGGCGCGCGGTATTGCGGTTGAGCTTGCGCCTAACTTGGCGCAAGAGACCTTCTCTGGCGTGATTCAGCTCGACGGCGATGGAGACACGCTGCGGCAACGCGTAGCCCAACTGCTGAGGCTGAAGGTTTCCAAGACGTCCGATGGCTGGTCGATATCGAGGTGACATCGCGGCAGCCGTAAGTTGTGTAATGGCGCTCGGCGCACTCATCGCAACTCCCGCGCAAGCGCGCAGCGTTCGCCAGTTCTCCATCCCCGCGGGCTCGCTGTCCGGCGCGCTGTTGGTCTATGCCCAGCAGGCAGGCGTCTCGATCTCCATCAGCGATGCGCTGAAAATATCGCAGCGCACGGGCGGGCTGAAGGGACGCTACGAGATCTCCGATGCGCTTCGGCGGCTACTCAAGGGCAGCGGCCTGACGTTCACCTTTGTTGATCCCACTACAGTACGCATCGGCAGGATTTCTACCCCGCCGCCCAGACCGGCGGTGCGCCCAGTCGCCCCTGCGCCTTCTAAGCCGCCGCCGATGGTGAGCGCGCCCGACATCGTCGTGATCGGCACCAAACAGCGCGCCACGCTGGCGGACTATCCGGCCAGCATATCGATCCTGCAACTGACTCCGGCCGACACCGCGCGGGGCGGGGCCGATGGTACCAGCGCCGTGCTGAATCACGTGCCGGGCCTGGCGTCCACCAACCTGGGCCCCGGACGCAACAAGGTGTTCATCCGCGGCATCGCCGATTCCAGCTTCAATGGTGAAAGCCAGGCCACGATCAGCCAGTATCTGGGCGATGCGCGGCTGATCTACAGCGCGCCCGATCCCAACCTGCTGCTCTACGATATCGAGCGGGTGGAGGTGCTCGAAGGTCCGCAAGGCACGCTATATGGCGCGGGCACGCTGGGCGGGATCATCCAACTGGTGCCGCGTGCCCCCGATCTGGAAAGCGCATCGGGCGGGGTCTCCGCTGGGCTCCGCCTCACGCAGCATGGCGCGCCGGGCTTCGATGCTTCGGCGGTGGCGAACCTGCCGATCGTCAGCGATCGGCTGGCAGCGCGGGTGGTGGCTTATGGATCACAGGAAGGCGGCTATATCGACGATACGTTGCGCCGACTGTCCAACATCAACCGCAATCGGATAACCGGCGTCAGGGCCGGGCTGCGCTGGAAGCCGGCTTCGGACTGGACGATCGACCTGGGATTGGTGAGCCAGAATATCTCCTCTCGCGATGGGCAATATGCGGATACTGCGATCGGTACCCTTTCGCGCGCATCCGCGATCGCCCAGCCGTTCGACAACGATTACCGCATGGTCAATATCGCCATAAAGCATGCTGCCGGTGCGACGGAACTGGTTTCCTCCACCAGCTATGCGCGCCAGAATTATGACACAACGTTCGATGCCACGCGCATTCCCGGCGTCAGCGCGCCGCGCATTTACAGCGAACTTAACGATATCAGCCTGCTGGCGCACGAAACCCGCGCGTCTGGCCAGTTCAACGGTCGCGGGCGATGGATCGGGGGGGTGAGCGCGCTATTCAACCAGGATCGATCCTCGCGCGAACTAGGCCTTGTGGACCGGCCGCAGATGCTGGCCAGCGTCACCAACGATACTCTGGACACCGCCTTGTTCGGCGAGGGCACTTGGCCGCTGTTCCGGCATCTTGACGTCACACTGGGTGGCCGCCTGAGTTATGTGCGCCAAGTCAGCAAGCTTGCGGGCGCGGAAGATCGCAATTCGGAATCGCGTCGCACCCAGTTCCGGGGGTTGCCCAGTGCCGCGGTGTCCTGGCGACGTACCAACTGGTTGATCTATGCCCGCTATCAAGAGGGATACCGCCCGGGAGCCTTGCAGATTTCCGGTCTTGGCGGCCGATTGGCGGCGGAGCGGTTTGAGCGCGATCACATCAGCACGGTGGAACTGGGGATGCGCTTTGGAGTCCGTCCGGGGTCCCGGTTAACCGGCTCCATAGTTGGAGCGAACGCGTCGTGGGACGATATCCAGGCTGATCTCGTCAATCTGCAAGGGTTGCCCTACACTGCGAACATCGGTTCGGGGACCGTCCACACGCTGTCCGCGCAACTGGCGTGGAAGCCGCGACCGAACGTGTCGATCGACGCGTCGGGCTTTGTTACGGCCAGCAACTTGTCAGAGCTTGCGCCCGATTACGCCAGCGTGCGCAATCGCGACTTGCCCAATATCGCCGACGCCGGCTGGCGCCTGGCCGCCACGTATGACCACGACCTTGGCCGGGCGCATCTGTGGCTGGATGCGGCAGTGCGGTACAACGGGAACTCGCGATTGGCCGTGCGTGAACCTTTCGACTTGCCGCAAGGCGGATTCTACGATGCCTCCATCGGCGGCAGGCTGGCGCTGGGCAGTCTCGGCTTCTCGCTGGATTTCAGCAACTTGTTCGATTCCCGGGCCAACACCTTCGCCTTTGGCAATCCCTTCTCCCTGGCGGGTGGCACGCAGACCACGCCGCTGCGTCCGCGTTCGGTCCGGTTCGGGATCGACGCTACTTTTTGATCGCAGGACCCGCGTGATGAAACGACTGCTGCTTTCCGTGCACGACGTCGCCCCCTGCTTCGAAAGCGAGGTGGATCGGCTGGCGGACCTGCTTTCCGGTCTGGCCGGTGGCCCGCGCCTGGCGATGCTGGTGGTCCCCGATCATTGGAGCCGTGCGCCGGTCAGCGCCGCGCCCGCGTTCCAGGCCCGCTTGCGCGGCTGGGCCGATGCAGGCATGGAAATGTTCGTCCACGGCTGGACTCACAAGGACAGCGCGGTCGACCGCCTGGGTCTTAGCGGAACAGCCGCCTTGAAGGCCAAGCACATGACGGCGGGGGAGGGGGAGTTCCTCAGCCTGTCTCGCACTGAGGCGGCGCGCCGCATGCGTGATGGGAAGGCGCTGGTGGAGGATATCACCGGCCGCCCCGCCGCCGGCTTTATCGCCCCGGCCTGGCTCTATTCCGACGGTGCGAAAGAGGCGTTGGTCGACTGTGGCTTTGCCCTGGCGGAGGATCACATGCGCGTGTGGCAACCGGGGGCGGAGGATCGACCGCTGGCGCGCGGGCCGGTGATCACCTGGGCCAGCCGCAGCACCGCACGTACCGCGTCCTCGCTCGCCTTTGCGGCGTTGGCGCGCCAAGCTCTGCATGGCTTGCAGACCGTGCGCATCGCCGTCCACCCCGGCGATGTCACAAAGGCCAGTCTGCTGCGCAGCATCGAACGCACCGTCACCGCCTTTGCGACGCGGCGCGTCGTTAGTCGCTATGCTGACTTGAATCCGATTTAGAGGCCACTCACGAGACGCCCAATGCGGGTCGGGCTTGCGTGCGGAGTCTGTCGGGCATGGAACAGCCCTTATCGATCCTGATTCCGATCCACAGCTTCGAGCCGGGCGGCGTGGAGCGGGTCGGCCTCAACCTTGCGCGAAGCTGGCATGAGGCCGGGCACAAGGTGGTGGTGTTGCTAGGGCGAGACGAGGGTGCCGATCGCGCCAACGCGCCCCGGCTGCATTACGAACGGCGCCATACCCGGATGCGGACCGGGCCGTTTGAATCGCTGTGGCTGACGTGGTGCCTGCTGCTCTACTTACGCCGCCATCGGCCGGACGTGATTTTCTGCGCGGGCAATACTTACGCGGTGGTGTGCGCCGTGGCGCGGCTGTTCTACGGGCAGCAGTGTCCACCGATCGTGGTCAAGGTCAGCAACGATCTGGAACGGCGGGACAAGCCGAAGTTACGCCGCGCCGCTTATCATACGTGGCTGCGCGTGCAGGGCCTGATGTTCGACCGTTTCGTGGCGATCGCCGCGCCTGGCCGGGCCGAGGTCATGCACCACATGGCGGTCGGCCCCCACCGCACGGCGATGGTGCCGGACCCGGCGCTCACCACGCGGCGGTTGCAGGCGCTGATGGCCATCCCGCGAAGCGAGACGCGGGGCATGGACGTGCGCTTCGTGGCCGTGGGGCGGCTGGTGCCGCAAAAGAACTTCGCTCTGCTACTCGAGGCGTTCGCGCGCGGTGCCCGCTCCGGCGACACGCTGACGATCGTGGGGGACGGCCCGCAACGCGCCAAGCTGGAGGCGCAGGCCGTTCACTATGGCATCGAGCGGCAGGTGCGTTTCATCGGCCACGTCGCAGATCCCGATCCCTATCTGGCGCGGGCCGACTGCATGGTTTTAAGCTCGGATTACGAGGGCGTTCCCGCCGTGGTGATCGAGGCGATCGCGGCGGGCCTGCCGGTGATCTCTACAGACTGTTCGGCCAGCATGCGCGAATTGCTGGCCGGGCGCGGCGTGCTGGTGCCGGTGGGCGATGTCGACGGTCTGGCCCGCTGGATGACGGATGCGCTCTCCCTTCCAATCGCCACGCGTGACACGCGTAGTTTCGCCGCCGATTTCGTCATCGAAGAGTCGCGAGACAAGTATATCGCCATCATGCGCGAGGCGATCGACATTGCTCGTAACGATTTGTCGGTCTTCACGCCCTCGACAATGCGGAAGTGCCATATTCGCGGAGTCTAAGTTCGGCGAAGACAGCCAGAAGGTTCTCCTCTTGAACAACACCATTACTCTGGAACCTCGTGAGGTTCCAACGCTGAAGTTGCGCGCTCAAGATACGGCGTCCCGGATAAAGGGTGTGGCCATGTTGCCGCTGGCCTTTTCCGCGCTGATCGCTCTGGGCATCGTGCTGGAACTGCGTGGCATCAACATCCGCCAAATCGCGTCGATGGTGCCGCGTTCGCCCGCGTTCTGGGTGATCTTCGCGGTTTTCTACATGACCGGGCCCGCAAGCGAATGGGTGATCTACCGCCGCCTGTGGGATCTTCCCGCCGGCTGCATGACGGCGTTGTTGCGTAAGCTGGTGTGCAATGAACTGCTGCTGGGCTATCTGGGCGAGGCCTATTTCTACGCCTGGGCGCGACGCAAGACGCGGATGATCGCCGCGCCTTTTGCCGCGATCAAGGACGTCTCGATCCTGTCCGCCATGGTCGGCAACGGGGTGACGCTGGCGCTGCTGATCTGCACTTGGCCGTTCATCCGCTCGACGCCGCTGGGGCTGGAGAACGGGTCGGTGGTGCTATCGCTCAGCCTGGTGCTGCTGACTTCGATGGCGATGATGGCGTTTCGCCGCCGCCTGTTCTCTTTGGAGCGCGAGGAATTGAGTTTCATCGCCTTGGTCCACTTGGCGCGCATCATGCTGATGACGGGGCTTTCTGCGCTGCTGTGGCACATGGTGCTGCCCAACGTGCCACTGACCTGGTGGATGTTCCTGGCGACGCTTCGCCTGCTGATCTCGCGCCTGCCGTTCGTGCCCAACAAGGACATCGTGTTCGCCGGTGTCGCCGTGTTCACGCTGGGCCGCGAGACGGACATTGCCGCGCTGATGACGATGATGGCCTCGGCGATCCTGCTGGTCCACCTGGCGGTCGGCACGGGTTTGGTGATCAACGATCTGCTGCGAGTGGAGGAGGAGCGTTGATGCGCGCGGCATTTCTTCCGCTAGCCATTAGCATTGCGGCGCCGACGGTTGCGGTGGCGATGCCCAGCTCACCCGATCTGGGCAAGGCAGAGGGCAAGTGCCGCGCTGATGAGAGCGGCCCCGCCTTTCTCGTCACGGTCTCTGGGCTGAAAGACCGGGTCGGACGGCTGAAGCTGGAAGTCTATCCTGCCACTCGGCAGGACTTCCTGGCGGATGACAATGTCTTGCTGGAAACCGGCAAGGTCTTCCGCCGGGTGGAGGAAATTGTGCCGACGGGCGATCCGGTGCGAATGTGCATCCGGGTGCCGCAACCCGGACCTTATGCGCTGTCCCTGCTGCATGACCGGGATATGGACCGCAAGTTCAAGTGGACGGTGGACGGCATCGGCTTTTCTGCCAATCCCCGGCTGGGCTGGGGCAAGCCCGACGCCGCCAGCGTGATGACGCGGGCGGGCGGTGGGCTGACGCCTGTTACCATCGTGCTCAATTACCGCAGCGGCCTCGGCGTCGCTCCGCTGAAGCAACGCCCTCAATCCTAAGGCGGGAAGCTACCGACATGAAAATCGTGGACGTTTGCGCGTTCTACACGCCGCATGGTGGCGGTGTGCGCACTTATGCCGAACAGAAACTGCGGATCGCACCAAGACTGGGGCATGACATCACGATCCTTGCGCCCGGTGACCGGGCCGAGGTGATCGAGCGTGGTCCCGGTGCACGGATCGTGATGCTGACCGCGCCGCGCTTTCCGCTGGATCGCAACTATTGGTACTTCAACGATGAGCCCGCGTTGCACGATGCGCTGACGCAGCTGCGCCCGGACTTCGTGGAAGCATCGTCCCCTTGGCGCAGTGCGGCGATGGTCGGGCGTTGGCAAGGCACTGCGCCGCGCAGCCTGGTGATGCATGCCGATCCGCTGTCAGCCTATGCCTATCGCTGGTTCGGGCCGATCCTGTCTCGCCCTAATATCGATCGCAGCTTCGCGCGGTATTGGAACCACTTGCGATCGCTGAACGGCGTTTTCGCCACCATGATCTGCGCCAATCGCGATCTGGGGCGGCGGATGGCGGAAGGCGGCGTTTCCAGCGTGAAGGTGCTGCCGTTGGGCGTCGAGACTGGCGTGTTTTCGCCCGAGCGGCGCGACCCGGCGGTGCGCAACCTGCTGCTGGCGCAATGCGGCCTGTCGTCTGATGCCGTGCTCTTGGTGGGGGCCGGGAGGCTCGCCCCTGAAAAGCGCTGGCCGATGGTGGTGGAGGCCGTCGCCGCGGCAAGCCGGCATACCCCGGTGGGCCTGGCGCTATTCGGTGACGGGCGTGAGAAAGCCTCGGTGCTGCGCGCTATAGCGGGCAATCCGCATATTCGCTTGTTCGCTCCGCAGCGCAATCGGGAGGCGTTCGCCGCGATCCTCGCCAGTGCGGATGCGGTGATCCATGGGTGCGAGGCGGAGACCTTCTGCCTCGTCGGGGCAGAGGCGCGGGCCAGCGGCACCCCGGTGATCGTACCTGATGCGGGCGGCGCGGCGGAGCACGCCGGTGGCGGCGGTGGTCTGACGTATCGCGCCGCTAACCGCTTCGCCGCGTCGCAGGCCGTGCGCAGCTTTTGCGAAAGCGCCGAAAATTGGACGCGGACGTCATCATCATTGATGAGCCATGAGCAGCATTTTGCCGCGCTGTTCCATCATTACGCGGCGTTGGGCCGGGCTTCGGTCGCCGCGTAAAGCCAAGCCCTAAGGGCACGCGAGAACAAATCGAAACACGATAAGCCCTATCGTCCGGAGATGACGGTCTACCTGCCATCTCCGAAGCGAAGAGTGTGCTCGCGTCTGCAACATTCGCGTGCTGCATTACGGAAATTTAACATGACAGACAGCGGCTCGGCGAGAGTGCCGGGCCATTGCATCCTCCGATCGTCGCACGTCCGAAACGGGCTGGCGGCATGATTCGTCCCTTCGAACTCGCAGAAAAGATGCCTTGCGATGAACTTTGACCACGCTGTGCCTGAGATGTCCCGGTCCAAGCAGATCCGGATACTCGCCATATCCGTCGCCGCGGTGGCGCTGGTGGTGGTGAGTGTCAGCGCGATCCATTCGTGGTTGAATCAGCCGCCACCGCCGCCCGTGCCGCTGCCGCCGGGGATCGTGCAACTGACGCCGGGGCAGGTCTCCAGCCTGAAGCTGGAGACGGCCGGGGCGGACGATGGCTATGCGCGCACGGGAGCCAGCGGGCAGATCGCGGTGGATGAGACGCGTTCGACCCCCGTGTTCCTGCCCTATTCGGGACAAGTGCAGCGCGTGTTCGTGCAGAACGGCGATCGCGTTACGGCGGGTACGCCGCTGCTGTCGGTGCGGACGACCGACATCGCCGACGCGCGCGATGCGCTGGCCGCTGCCGCGGCGCAGCGTTCCAGCGCTTTGGCGCAAGTGCGCGTCGCCAGTGAGAACACCGCACGCGC
>NZ_CAXYKL010000295.1:0-3198 GCF_964277725.1 uncultured Novosphingobium sp.
CGTGGTAAAGCGTGCTGGGGAACAGGGCGAGCGTGCCTTCGCGGGGCTCGAACAGGGTCGTGGGTGCAAGGTCCAGGCCCAGGTCCGGTGGCGCGCCGCCGATTTCCAGCCAGCCGTCTTTATTCACCGCGTCGATTGTCTCTGGCAAGTGCATGTACAGCGCGGAAGACAGCATTCCCTGCGGATGGATATGCACCTCATGCTGCCCGCTCGCCGCCAGGCGGACGGACCAGGAACCGGCGATCCGCCACGGCATGTCGCGATGGCGCAGCAGCGGATGATGGTCGTCCGCGGGCGGCAATTGGGCGCGGTGCCTTTCCAGCGCGGCCTGGATCGCGCGTTGCAGTTGTCGCAATTCCGGTTCAAGACGCGCGAACAATGCGCCGCGTGTCTGCGTGCCGCCGCGAACGGATTGGCCGATCGGCTGGGCCGAAGCATCGTGCAGCCGATCCAGCACGGCTACCGCGCGGGCAAAGTCCGCCGCTTCCTCTTCCAGCCGCACGCGATCGATCAGGCCCGGCTGGCCGTGCAACCACGCTTCGCGCTCATCGCCAAGCTTGCGCCAGGCGAGGCTGCGCAGGGCCCAGCCTTCGATACTTTCCGGCTGGTCTTGCAGATGGCGCTCCAACAGCGCCTCGGCGCGATCGGGCTCCCCCAGACGCAGGCGATGGCGCGCGGCGACGAGGCGTGCGGCGGGTGTATCCTCACCCAGCCGCGCGATCAGGCCGCTCGCCCGATCGCAATCACCCACCCGACTGGCAGTCGCGGCGGAGAGGAGCAGGATGCGCGGATCGTCAGGGTGCGCCTGCGCGGCACGGATCGCGACTTGCGCCGCCAGATCGTGGCGAGCGACACCGGCCAGCGCCTCGCTCCAGCTAAGGTACAAGTCCGCAGCTTGGGCCGGAGCCTTGGCGATGGCGGTTGCGTAATGCGCGGCAAACTCCGTCTCCGATGCGCCCGCCGCGTACGTCAGTTGCGCGCGCAGCTTTTGCGCTTCGGGCCAGCCCGGCAAGGCATCGGCCACCTGCTGGGCGATCGCGCGCGCGTCAGCCGCGGCGCCACCTGCGTCAAGCGCCATGGCGCGGCCCAGCCATAGCTCTGGGTTGCCGCTGTCGACGCAAAGCGCCTGCTCATAGCGGCCGGGCGCGTCATCCTCGCCCCGCTCCAGCGCAATACGGGCGCGGCCATGGAGTGACAGGCCATGCTGGGGCGACAGCGCCAGGGCACGGTCATAGCTTTGCGCGGCGCCATCCACATCGGCGGCCTGCCGCTCCAGCGCGGCCCGGACTGACCAGTACCGCACTTCGCGCGCCGCCAGGGTCTGCGCTTTAGCCAGCCGGTCGAGCGCGGTCGAAACCTCACCCGCTTCTCCCAGGGCGATGGCGTGATTGATCACGAACTCGGCAGAGCGCGGGTCCAGCTTCGTGGCGCGTTCATAGAGGGCCAGAGCACTTGCGGTCTGTCCCAGTCGCAAAGCAGAGCCAGCCGCACTGTTGGCCAGGGCCGCGTCACCGGGCGCCGCCGCCATCGACTGATCGAACAACCGCGCCGCACCCGCGCCGTCTCCCCGCTTCTCAGCGGCCAAGGCCTGTTCACGCAGCAGAGCTGGCGATGCGACCCGACTCACCGATCGCGCACCCAGCCCGTGATCGCGAACCGCCCGACCGGGGCGAACGGCGGCACATAGCCGACGTTGTGCGGCTGCGGCACCGCGAACAAGTTGAGCGCGTTGAAACGAGGACGCCACCCCTCGATGATGTCGCCCTGATCGTCGAAGAAATTCAGATAGCCGCCCCAGTCCGGCTTCCACTCCCGCGCGAAGTTCAGGACATAGGCGACGCGCCAGCCATCGGCGACTTGGCTGTCGTTATGCAGGCCCAGAAAGTCTCCACCCGCGTATAACGTCGCCTGTGCATCGGCCTTGAAGAGCGTGGGAATGCCGGTCACTTCGCGCACAAGATCGAGAAACGGCCGATCGTTCAAGTGCTCCACCAGCAGGTCCATCGGCGATCCGGGGTTCGCCTGCGCCAGATAGGCTTCCACCATGGCGAAACTGTTGAAGCGAAAGGCGTAGTCGCCCTTGCCCGCGGCCCGTTGCAGCACCTGGGCAATCTCCTGCCGCCGCGTCATCGGCATCGCGGCGAGTTGATCCGATGTCATGCGTTGCGGAGCATGCTCGCTCGCCTGCCAGGCAAAACCCCATGGCACCTGACGTTCCAGGATATCGCGAATGACGTTGGCCGTGCGCTCGGTCAGCACATCGCGCACTTTCACCCGACCATGTTCGCGATATCGGCGCTGCAGGTCCGCGCGATCAAGATCGGGATTGATCTCGAAAAGGGGAATGGTCACGCAGGTGGCCTCTCTTGAACAGGCGTGGCGATATACAGGCACGGCGCACGCTTTGAGAACGGCGCGGTTTGGTGCATGTCGTCGCGGCTATGAGCGTGACCTTTACCCTCAACCCCGCGATCGACGCAACGGCTCTTGCCCGCACGTATCGCGAGCAGGGCCGCGTGCGGATCGGCAATTTCCTGGCGGGAGATGGTGCGCAGCAATTGCGCGATGCCCTCGCCGCGCGGCAGGATTGGAAGCAGGTGATGAACAGTGGCGAGCGCGTGGTGGAGCTTGATCGCCCCACGCGCGCACAGCTGACGCCCGAGCAACTTAGCCAGTTGGACGATGCGGTCCATGCCGGTGCGCGGTCCGGCTTCCAGTATCGCTACGAGGCGGTGCGGGTGCCCGATGACGATGCGCAACGCGCCGCCAGCGGCGATATCGTGGCCGCCTTTGCCCGCTTCCTTTCGGCAGGCCCGGCGCGGGAATTGCTGCGCAGCATCGTGGGCGAGGAAGCGATCGCTTTCGCCGATGCCCAGGCCACCGCCTATGCTCCAGGAGACTTTCTTACGGGCCATGACGACAAGGTGGCGGGCAAGAAGCGCTTTGCCGCTTACGTTCTGGGCCTCAATCCGGTCTGGCGGATCGAGTGGGGCGGGCTGTTGCTGATGCACAAGAATGACCATGATGTGGCAGGCGTGTCACCTGGGTTCAACACGCTCGACCTGTTCGGCATAGGCCAGATGCACAGCGTCAGCCAGGTCACGCGGGCCGCGGCTTGGCGGCGTTACGCAATCACCGGCTGGCTGCGCGCGCGATGACGAAGGCGCAAGCCGTGTGGCAGGACCCGGCCCTGCTGCC
>NZ_CAXYKL010000296.1:0-26005 GCF_964277725.1 uncultured Novosphingobium sp.
CCCTTCTCGGCCACCCCGATGCTGATCGTGTTCTGCGACATCGTCGAGCCGTCGACCGGCGAGCTCTATGCCCGCGATCCGCGCTCGACCGCCAAGCGCGCCGAGGCGTTCGTGAAGACCACCGGCATCGGCGACACCGTCTATGTCGGCCCGGAAGCCGAATTCTTCATGTTCGACAACGTCCAGTTCGACACGAACTATGCGTCGTCCTACTTCAAGATCGACGATATCGAGCTGCCGACCAACACCGGTCGCGAATATGAGGGTGGCAATCTCGGCCACCGTCCGCGCGCCAAGGGCGGTTATTTCCCCGTCGCGCCGGTCGACTCGGCCGTCGATATCCGCGGCGAGATGGTCTCGACCATGCTCGAAATGGGCCTGCCCTGCGACAAGCACCACCACGAAGTCGCCGCCGCGCAGCACGAACTGGGCATGACCTTCGGCACGCTGACCCAGACCGCCGACCGCATGCAGATCTACAAGTATGTCGTGCATCAGGTCGCGCAGGCCTATGGCAAGACCGCGACCTTCATGCCGAAGCCGATCAAGGAAGATAACGGCTCGGGCATGCACACCCACTTCTCGATCTGGGAAGGCAAGACCCCGCTGTTCGCCGGCAACGGCTATGCAGGGCTCTCGGAGACCTGCCTGTACTTCATCGGCGGCGTCATCAAGCATGCCAAGGCGCTGAACGCCTTCACCAACCCGACCACCAACAGCTACAAGCGTCTGGTGCCGGGCTACGAAGCGCCGGTGCTGCTGGCCTACTCGGCCCGCAACCGCTCGGCATCGTGCCGCATCCCCTACGGCTCGGGCACCAAGGCAAAGCGCGTGGAATTCCGTTTCCCCGACGCGATGGCAAACCCTTACCTGTGCTATGCTTCGTTGCTGATGGCCGGTCTGGACGGGATCAAGAACAAGATCCACCCGGGCGAAGCCATGGACAAGAACCTGTACGATCTACCCCCGGCCGAGCTGGCCGAAGTGCCGACCGTCTGCGGCTCGCTGCGTGAAGCGCTGGAATCGCTCCAGGCCGACCACGCGTTCCTGCTGGAAGGCGGCGTCTTCACCGTCGATCAGATCGAAGCCTACCTCGAATTGAAATGGCCCGAAGTGCTGCGTTGGGAAACCACGCCTTCGGCCGTCGAATTCGACATGTACTACTCGCTCTAATCAGAGCCGAGACGTTCGCCGAGGGGGCGTCCGGAGTGATCCGGGCGCCCTACTCGTTTCACGCGCTAACCGCGCGCTATTGCAGCCTTAGCGACACACGCGGATCTGGCGATGGTGCCGCCATTCGGTCCAGCAGCGGTTGCCGCGACGATCCCAGCGGCGGCCATCGTTGTACCCCCAGCGCCGATCGCCCCGCCAGTAATCGCGATTTCCGCGCCAATCGCGCCGATCGCCTCGCCAATCCCGATGGCTCCCTCGCCAATCGCGGTGATCCCCGCGCCAATCACGCCGGTCATACCGGCCGTGATGATCGCGGTCGCGCCGCCAGTCATGTGCCTCTGCGGTGGCCGAAGTGCCCAGGATCGCCAGCAGGCCAGCGGCCACTATCGTCTTGATTTTCATGATAACACATCTCCAAAGTCGATGTGCCAATGTGTCGTAGCATTCCTGTTTCAGGGATGAACGTGTTACGTTGTGCCGCCAAACGAGCGTCAGCAGAGACAGGCCGTTCAACCCGCGACCGGCAGCCTCACGGTAACGATCAGGCCACCATTCTCACCGCGGCTGAACGAAAGTCCGCCACCAAACCGCGCCAGCAGCCGGTGTGCCGTGGGAATACCAAGGCCAAAGCCCTTGGTCGTCCGTCCGCGGGCTTCGTCGAGCCGGAAGAAGGGCTCGAGAACGTCCTTGAAGTGGTGATCGGGTATTCCGGGCCCATCGTCCGCGATGATCACCGTCCACACGCCAACCTTGTTCTGAACCGTGATATAGGCCTGCTGCCCATAGCGACAAGCATTCTCCACCAGCGCCGCCAAGGCCAGTTGCACCGGCTCACGATAGGTTCGAACCACAGCCTCATGCGGACAATCCAGCCGCGCACAATCGCCCATCGGCGTCGTCAATGCTTGCAGCAATTCCACCAAATCCACGCGCGCGGGATCGGAACGCAAGTGCTGGGCGCGCAGGAAAGACTGCAGCGAATCCAGCAGCGCCTCCATCTCCGCCACGCTACCCAGCAGTAAATCCCCAAGCTCCGCATCCTCGACGAGTTCGGCCGCAACCTTCTGGCGCGCCAGCGGCGTGCGCAGATCGTGCCCGATCGCCTCGAACGAACGGGCCTGATCCTCCACCAGGTGCGCGATGCGATCCTGCATCTCGTTCATGGAATGCGCCAGATTGCGCAAGTCCGTGGGGCCGGTTTCGCGGATCGCCACGCGCTGGCCACTGCCGATCATCCGCGTCGCCTGGGTCATCCGCCGCAGCGGCAGCGTCAGTACGCGCAACGCCACTAAGGCAAGGGCCAGGCACACCGCTGCGGTCACCACCGTCATCCATGTGGCCCGCAGCGCGATCGGCCACATCGATGAGATATCCTGCGATTGGAAGTTCAGCCAGCGCCCATCGGCCAATTGCATCGACCCGATAAAATCCCGCCGATCGGCCTGCGTGCGCACGATCGCAAGGTGGATCGCCTTGTCCGCGAGCGACGGCTCCCACCGCAGGATCTGGGCATCGAGATCCGTCAACTCGTCACTGGCGGCTTGTCGGGATACCGAGGGCCGCGTCGCCACCGCGACTTGCAAATGGCTGGATGTCATCACTTGCGCCGTGGCGTCCGGCTGCGACCGGAACACCCGTTCGCTCACCACCAGCAGTTCCGCCACGCGCCGTGCGTGATCCTCCCGCAAGGTGTGCGCATCGATCGAGCGGTAGAAAGAGACGCTGGCGATCGCCTGCACAAGGCCGATCGCCACCACCAGAACGGCGGCATAGGCAGACAGGCGCAGGGATTTCATGCCTGCCATTACGAATGCCTCTCCATCACCCGCGCCCTGCCGCGCGAGCCTGGGGAAAGGCTCACACCGCGCGGCTGCGAAGGTCAAAAAAAATCGCAACGCCGCAACAGTTTGTCATCGCGCTATCCCATGCGCGGCGGTGTCAATCGCCGTGGTCGATCCGAACACGCGATGCGGCTTGGGCCGCGACGGCGCGGGCGGTGTCGGTGCTATCCGCGCGCGCCAGAGCCACGCCCATGCGACGATAGGGCCGCGAGGTGGGCTTGGCGAAAATCCGCAGGTCCACCTCGGCGCCGGGCGTCGCCAGCGCCTCGGCAAGACCGGCATACCGCAGGCTGTCTGAATTGCGGTCTGCCAGGATCACCGCAGAGGCGGAGGGACCGTGGAAAGGCACGTTCGGGATCGGCAGGCCCAGAATGGCGCGCAGATGCAGGTCGAACTCGGTCAGCCCTTGCGAGATCAGCGTCACCATGCCGGTATCGTGCGGGCGTGGCGACAGTTCGGAGAAGATGATATCGTCACCCTTCACGAAGAATTCGACACCAAACAGGCCGTATCCGCCCAGATCGTCCACCACCTTGCGGGCCATGTCCTGCGCGGCAGCGATCGCCGTGTCCGACATCGCGGCAGGCTGCCAGCTTTCCTGGTAATCACCGCGTTCCTGCCGGTGCCCGATCGGCGGGCAGAACACCACGCCTTCACGCGTGCGAACCGTCAACAGCGTGATCTCGTAATCGAATGCGATGAACTCCTCGACGATCACGCGCGCGCGATCGCCACGCATATTGGCGACGGCGTAATTCCAGGCGGTCTCCAATTCATCGGCGCTGTGGACGGTACTCTGCCCCTTGCCCGAGGACGACATGACCGGTTTGATCACGCATGGCAGCCCCGTATGCTCGGCCCCGGCACGCACATCCTCCAAGGTCTCGGCGTAGCGGTAGCGCGAAGTACGCAGGCCCAGTTCCACGGCGGCGACTTCGCGGATGCCATCCCGGTTCATTGTCATCACGGTGGCGCGGGCGGAAGGAACCACCGTCACGCCCTCACCTTCCAGCTCCGCCAACACTTCGGTGCGGATCGCTTCCACTTCAGGCACCACGAAGTCAGGGCGGTGCCGCTCCACGGCCTCGCGCAACTTGTCGCCATCCAGCATCGAGAACACCTCGCGCGCATCGGCGACCTGCATGGCCGGCGCCCCATCGTAGCTGTCGCACGCGATCACTTCGCAGCCGAGGCGCTTGGCCGAAATCGCAAATTCGCGCCCCAGTTCGCCCGAGCCCAGAAGTAGGATCTTCGCCGTGAACGTCATCATATCCGCCTTGTCTTCAATCGCGCTCTGAGTGGCCCGAACCGCCGCGATTGTCCACGGGCGTATCACTCACGGTCGTCGCTTTCGTAATCCTCACCGGAGATCGGATGACGCTAATTCCCTTTTCAAAGAACCGCTCTGGTTCCGCTTGTCATTGTCTTCAGAATGGCCGCCGCGCAAATTCAGGATGCAACGTCAGTCCCACGAGAAAGCCGTGACTCCGCCTCCCGACCATCCCGTCTTTTCATTCGAAGCAGCGGCGCACGCCCTGATCGTAAGCGTTGAAGGCAGGCCGATGGGCCGCATCGTCAAACAACTGGGCAGTTTCGCGTTTCTTCCACGGGGCTTTCACCCCATGCGCCATCAGGCGACCACACTGGATAGTTTGTTGAGTCTGCTGGAAGCGGAACTGCCGACAATCGCCGGAACGGTCAGCCGCGCCGACCGGGCTGGCGCAGTTGATCGTTTATATAGTCCATCAACGGCTGCTCGAATTTCGGATTGATAATCAGGAAATGGCGACGGCGATCATGTTCATCAGCGATGCGACAAAGGACTTCCTCCCCCACGAGCCGGCGTACCAGGCGCAGCGCGGTGCTCATCGGCGCGCCCGAAGCAATGCAGGCGCTGGAAACGGAAATGCGCCGCCCTTCGATCTTGGCCAGCAGGAGATCGAGCAGCATTGCCCAGGTCGGATCGCCGAACAATTCGCCACCACCGATTTCACGCCGCTTGGCCTCGCGCCGAAGCTGCTCACGAATGTATTGGTTCAGCCGCGCCGGATCGCTTTCGATCGGTTCTGCCGCTTCGGAGGGTGCTGGGGGCGGCGTGGATTGGGGGGCGACTTGGGGCGTCGGGGCGCTGCCCGGCGTGTCAATCAGCTGGGCCAACCTCTGCAGCTCGGCACCAAGGCCGGTGATCTTGTCCAGCAGCATGTCGCGCGCGGGAGCGGAAGGGCGCTGCCCCTTGATCCGCTGCAGGGCCTGGCGCAACTGGTCCTGGGTGATCGGCTTTTCCAGAAAGTCGGACACTGACGCCCGCATCGCGCCGATCGCCACATCCTTGGTGGCATAACCCGTCGCCATGATGAAGCTTAAGTGCCGGCCTTGCTGCTCTGCCGTCTGCGTCAGGGACTGGATCAGCGAAAGGCCGTCCCGCTCGGGCAAATTGTAATCGACGATGGCGACGGAAACGTCGTTCTGAATAAAAATCGCCATCGCATCTTCGGTGCCGTTGGCGATCAGCGCCTCATAACCCAGCCGCTCCATCGCGAAAGCGCATTCCAGGCACCAGTCGCGATCGTCGTCAACGATCAGTACCGGCTCACCCGGCTCGGAAGCGACGTGCGACTTTTCCGAAGGCAGCGGGAGAGGCTTCGCCAAAATGGATGAAGTTTCATCTATTGGGTCGAAAGATACATCGCCCGATATGCCATTTTCTCGAGCGCTATCGGAATGACCTGAGTCCGTTCGAGATGCTGGTGCCGGTGCATTCAAGAAAGAGCCGAGCTTGTTTCGCCAATTCGAAGTCATGATCCCCATCTGACTCAACTTTACGCAACTGCTATGGGAACCGGATAGAGCGACCACGCATATTGCTGAGTGGCAGCAAGCACGATCGCTGTAGCGATGATGACTGCCGACTGCGGATGGCAATGAGTTTGGCGGACTCGCCCGGCCGCAGCAACCGTAAAAGTCATCAACACTACTAAAATTAACATATAAATCACATTAATCGGCCCTAACCAGGCCGCCCCGGCCGCCATCAGCTTGATTTGCCCGCCCGTCAGGATGCGCAGCCGCATCCGTTCGCGCAACAGCGTCGTCACCAGACCCAGCAGCACCAGCACCGCGAG
Organism: uncultured Novosphingobium sp.; assembly: GCF_964277725.1. Classification (NCBI taxonomy): domain Bacteria; kingdom Pseudomonadati; phylum Pseudomonadota; class Alphaproteobacteria; order Sphingomonadales; family Sphingomonadaceae; genus Novosphingobium; species uncultured Novosphingobium sp. The sequence goes on from NZ_CAXYKL010000296.1 coordinate 6,137, forward strand.
CGCCGTCGCCGCACCGCCCATCAGCGCGCCGAGGCCACCGCCCAGGAACTGCACAAGCAATCCGCACGCTCCCAGCGATGCCAGGAACAGACTGGGCGTACGCCGCCCCTCCCATGGCAGGATCACCACCGGCAGCAGCAACACGATCAAGCCGGCCAAGGCAAAGTATCCCCCTGCCCCCATCTCAATATCCCCCGTTCGTCACCATGACGCTGGCGCGCACATCGCTGGTCGGCAGTGGCACGAAGTTCCCGTAACGCATGATCGGGCTGGAACTCATGTCATAACTGACCGTCACGCGGAACACGCCGGTCCCGTCCGGCAAGGCGGTCACTTGTGGCGTGCTGCCACCCAGCAGATCGTCGTAGCCGCTCAGAACTTGCAAAGCGCGGGTCTGCGCGAGCCCCGCCCGTTCAACGGTGGACAAGCCCGCCATCGCCGCACGCGCACCCTCGGCCGCGGCCTGCCGCACCCCCAGGACCGCGGTGAAGTAAATGGAATAGACGATCACTCCGAAGGCCAGCATCAGCAAGGCCGGAGCCAGAAGTGCAAACTCCAGCGCGGCCAGCCCCCGACGCTCGCGCCGGAAGCGGCGCAGGTGATGCGGCAACGCGCGCGATGCCGACCGCCCGGTCACGCGCCGGTGAAGATCTTGCCAAAGGCGGTGCCGAGACCGCTCTGGAACGATGCACCCACCACGACGATCGCCGCCACGACGATCGCACCAAGCACGGCGTACTCAACTGCGGTTAGGCCGCCTTCGTCGTCCCGCAATCGGCGGATTAGGCTAAGGATAGAACGAGGCATCATCGCTTCCCCTTGATGTGCGCAACGTAAAAAAAGGGCGGCCACTGAGGACCGCCAGCGCTTCGAGCTCACTTGCCGCCGGTGAACAGCTTCCCGAAAGCAGCGCCAAGACCGGTCTGGAACTGGGTTCCGACAACACCGATCGCAGCGACGACGATCGCTCCGAGGACTGCGTATTCAACAGCGGTCAGGCCACGATCATCGGTGGCGAGACGGGCGAACAGTTTGTAGAACGCATCGGTCATGATAATTCTCCTTCCTCCAAACTAAGATACCACGCCAATGGAGGATATTTCAGGCGAGGTTTCGACCCGAAGAGACTCGCTCTTTCATTTATTTTAAATAAACAATACTAGTTAAAATATATTATATACCGTAGTATAAATAGGTGTATTCAAATCAATACTGGAACTCCACATCGGGAACCATTTATCCATACACTGGCATGACCCAATTCGACTCCCAGTGCCGCCAGGACATTGTCCAACAAGGGATCCGCACTGTTGTTGAGGACCCCGCCTAGCGCGTTCACGACATTGCCGACCGAACTCAGAAGCGCGCTGTCCGAGGTGTCGATCACGCAGCCGGTCAGGATCGCGCACACTTGCAGGCCACCGTTGCGGCCACCCAGAAAGCTGCCGAGGGTCCCCAGCGTATTGCCCACCTGAGAGGTATTGCCTACGATCACCGGGCGACCGGGCGCTTGCGGACTGCCGATCGTTCCGGCACCGCCCGGCCCGAACACGGCGGTGCGCGCGCTCTCACCAACGGCGGGTTTCACCACCGCTTTGGCGTTGATCCACAACACCGGGCGTAGATCGACCAGCGGGGTGAAATCGAAATCGTTCTTGGTCAGCGTCGGCGTCAGCTTCGACATGCCGTCCGCCTTGTTCAGCCGCCCGAGGTAGATGTTCACCAGGCCGGAATTCGCGGTCATGGTGACGCGGGTCTGGCTGTTCTGCTCGACCTGGTTGGCGCAATCGATGCCGGTCACCGTGGCGCTGGCGGCGGCCACGTCGACGATCATCGGCAAGGTCGCCACGCCCGCCGGGCTGACATCCAGTTGCAGGCGGATCATCGAGGTTCCCGCCCCGGTCTCCCCCGCCGGGCCGAAAGCGAAGCGGGCGCGGGCCGAGGGATTGTTGGCGACGGCCACGACGCGCACACTGCTGCCGGGACTGGTCGGCACCAGCAGGTTTACAAGGTCCGACGCATCGACCACGCCCGGCCCGGCCTGCGCGGCATAAGTGATCAACTGGTAGGCGTTGAGCCCGGCCCGCAGCGAAGGCTGGCCGTCGGCCCCGCCCACCGGCATGTTCTTCCAAACGCCCAGCCCGAACATCCCGGCCAGCGGCACTTGATAGCCATTGCCGGTGGCCGTTGCGAAGCTGCGCAAGGCGGCAGCGGTCGCGGCATCTCCAGCGGCCGTCGCAGCTGCGTTGGCGATATCGCCGATGCCGTAAGTCCCCCTGGTCAGCTGATCATAGGTGCCGCTTTGGCCGGTGCGACTGGCCAGCGCGTCGAAGAATTTCCCGGCATCGACATTGCCACCCATCAGCGCCTCGATCTCGGCGGTGGAGAGGCGCAGCTTTATGCCGATCAGCGCGCCCAACAGGTTGTTCACCGAATTGAGCAATGTGTTGGTGACGGTGAGATGGCCGGAAGTGACCGCGATGCCCGCCTCATCGATGCGTGCGGCGCTGGCGGTGGCGGCCAGTTCCGGGATCGGACTGGCTTCTCCCAGAATACCGGTCATGAACCGACGGCTGCTCTTTCCCGTCGTCAGCCGAACCGCGTTCTGGACGGTGCTGCCGGGGCAATCCGCCAGATTGGCCGCAGCCACGAAGCGCGCGCCCGCCGAATATCGGGCGTCGACGTTCGCACAGTAGTAGCCGACCTGCGTAGATTTAAGCACTGAAGGCGGGTAGCCGTTTCTCACCAGATAATCGGTGGCGCGCTGCTGCGCCTGCGCCGGGTTCAACGCCGCCGAAAGCGCAGCCGCCTCCGTCGCCGAGCGCAAGTCCCGACTGTCCATGTAGTATAGCCCGAGGTCCATCGAGACTCCGGCTGCCGCCAGCAAGGAGATCGCGAGCACCGCCACCGCCGGGCCGACGACACCGCGATCGTCCCGGCCCAGACGTTGGAGCGTGGCGCACACTCGGCTCATTGCGCCATCGGCACGATGCCGCCCCCCGCTTGCGCGATCCTGAGCGCCTCACGACCCAGTTCCTGCTGCACGCGCGATCGCTGGGTCGTGTCCCGGATGCGGGAGAGCAAGGCGGCGGCTTCGGCTGAGCGGCCTGTCGCCGTCAGTGCCAGCGCCAGGTTGTTGCGCACCACCGCATTGGCCGGCGCGCCATCGGGGACGAGGTCCAGCGCCCGGCGCAGCGTCTCCACCGCTTGCACGCCTGCACCTGCCCGCAGTTGCGCATAGCCGTGCGCATTGGCGATGAAGGGGTCCGCCGGGCTCGCCGCCTGAGCCGCTGCGTAGGCCTGGGCGGCATCGCCCCACTGGCCTTGCGCGGTGAAGACGTGCCCTCGCACCGCCAACGCACCCGCGCTGCGATCGTCTGCCGGGATGCGCTCCAGGGCCTGACGCGCTCCGTCGATCTGGTTCAGGTCCAGCAGGCAGTTGACTCGCAGGATGCGCGCCTCGCGATCATCGGGATGCTGGCGTTCAAAGTCATCTAGATAGGCCAGTGCCGCCCGCGGCTTGCCGTCCGCCCGCGCCTGCCCGATCAACCCAAGATAGAGCGTGCGCGTAGAGGTTTCAGAAGCCTGTTTCTCCTGCCGCGCCGCGACTTGCGAAGCGAGCAACGCCAGCGGCAAGGCCAAAGCAGCGACCAGAGGTGCGCGCATCTCTATCCTCCCACGCCGTTGAGAGTGTCGAGGATCGCCGCTACCGGCGGCCCTGCCAGCACGATGAACAGCGCCGGCATGAAGAAGATCAGCATCAGGATCACCATGCGCACGGTGATCTTGCCGATCGCTTCCTTGGCCCGCATGACCCGGCGCTGCGAGAACTCGCGGATGAACTCGCGCAGCGCGGGCACCAGTTCCATGCCCTGGAACATCGACTGCCGGAATAGCGCCGCCAGTTCCTTGGCACCGCTGACATTGACCCGCGCCGCCCAGCGTTCGAAGGCCACCTGATAATCCTGTCCGCGATCCAGGTCTTCCACCAGCATCGCCATCAGGCGGGCATGGCTGGGCACCGTCGCTTGCTCATCGCGCGCGATGCCCCGGATGACCTGGTCGAGCGAGACGCCGCTTTCCAGCATCATCAGCATCAGATCGAGCAGGAAGGGAAACTCGATCGTCAGCGTCCGCTCCCGTGCGGTGGCCTTCATGATCAGCACGTACTTCGCGGCGATCCACGTCAGCCCGAACAATGCGAGCGCGGAAAAGCCCGCCTTCATCGGGCTCGATCCCATCGACAGGACGGCCAGCAGCGTCGCCAATGCGGCGCACATGGCCGCCGCCAGCCGCAGCCAGATGAACACCTCCACCGCGCGCGGAGTGTAATAGCCTGCGTGGCGCAGGCCCTTCTCGATCTCGCTCAGGTCCTTGCCGCGCGCCAGCAACACCGGGGGCAGGCGCAGACGGCGGCGGCGTCCGCCTCCACCTGCCCCCACCAAGGCCTGGCCTTCGATCCGCTCGCGCAGAACGGTGTCCATCTCCAGCCACCGCAGTCCGGCTATCGCGATGCCGACGCTGCACGCGCACAGCGTGAAAAGTAGAAGAGCGCCCACGGTCATCAGAACTGCAGCCGCAACATGCGCCGGATCACCAGGATGCCCGATCCTTCCAGCACCAGGGCGGCGGTCGTCAACGTCTTGCCGCGATGGTCGGACGTGAAGAACTCAAGGTAGGCGGGGTTCAGGAATACCAGCAGCAGCATCGCCAGCAGCGGCATGGTGATCAGCACGCGCGAGCTTACTTTCGCCTCGGACGTGGCGGCCACCAGTTCGCGGCGGATGCGCACCCTTTCGCGCAGGATATGCGCCAGGTTGTGGAATACGCCGGAGATGGAACCGCCATAGCGCAAGTTGGTGCGGATCGCTGCGGCCAGCATCGAGACTTCGGGCACCTGCAGCCGATCGGCCATCTGCTGCATCGTCTCGCCCACCGGCGCACCCATCGCCAGCTTCCGGGCGGTGGGGGCAAAATAGCTTTTCAGCGCCTCAGGCGCATCGGCCAGCGCCCGCTCCAGCGCCTGCGACAGCGAACTGCCGATCCCCTGCAACTGGCGCACGTTATCCAAGTAGAGCGGCAGCGCTTCCGACAAGGCGTCCACCCGCTTGCGCGCCCTGCCGCTGAGCCATGAGTGCGCGACCAGCGGCAGTCCGATCAGCAGCAGCACCGTCGCTTCCGGGCCGGCGACCAGCAGCAGGATCCAGGCGGCCAGCAGCACGCTCATCACAATGATGCGCAGCGTCGTGTTGGTCAGCTCCAGCTGGGCCTGGGCCAGCAGCGGGGCCATCCGATCCGGCACGGAGATCGCCACGAGCGGGCGCGTCGCTGGCGGGGGGACGTTGATCGGGCCGATGGCGCCCAGGCGGCGATCGATCATCGCCAGTTCGCGCCCGCGCTCACCGAACCAGTGAACCACCAACCCGCCCAGGATCAGCGCGGCCAGCAGCAGATAGGCGGCTCCCTTTACCATGCCCCCACCCCTTCCTCACCGGCGGTCAGCACCGGGCTGACGTAATCACGCAGCCGGGCGGCGTGGTACGGGCGCGGCGACATCGTCTTGAACACGCCCTCGCCCGATCCCGGCACCTGCTCCTCGAAACGGAACAATTCGTTGAGAGAGAAAGCCTCACCCTCGACGCCGGTGACTTCGGCGACGGACGTCACGCGGCGCGACCCGTTGGACAACCGTTGGATATTGACGATCACGTGGATCGAGTTGGCGACGAAGCGGCGCACCGCGCGTACGTCGTTCTGCTGGCCGGCAAAGCCCAGCAACATCTCCAATCGCGACAAGGCATCGCGCGGGCTGTTGCCATGCAGCGTCGCCATCGAGCCGTCGTGCCCGGTGGACATCGCCTGCAGCATCTCTACCGCCTCCACCCCGCGCACTTCGCCCAGGATGATGCGATCGGGCCGCATTCGCAGGGCGTTGCGCAGCAAGTCGCGCGGGCCGACCTCGCGGCTGCCATCGACATTGGGGGGCCGCGTTTCCAGGCGGACGACGTGATCCTGCCGCAGTTGCAGCTCTGCGGCGTCCTCGATGGTGACGAGGCGTTCCTTGTTGCTGATGAAGCCGGACAGCACGTTCAGCAGCGTCGTCTTGCCAGAGCCGGTGCCGCCGCAGATCAGCACGTTCAGACGCGATTTCACAGCGCTGGCAAGATAGGCCGCCATCGTCGCGCTCATCGATCCGGCGGTCAGGTAGTCCTCCACGCTAAGCTTCTGCAGGCGGAACTTGCGGATCGAGACCAGCGGGCCATCCAGCGCGATCGGCGGGATGACGATGTTGACGCGGCTGCCATCCGCCAGTCGGGCATCGACGAACGGCGTCGCCTCATCCACGCGGCGGCCGATCGGGCCGACGATGCGCTGGATGATGTTCATCAGGTGCGCATCATCGCGAAAACGCGTGTCCACCCGCTCCAGGATGCCACTGCGCTCGGCGTAGATGGTGTTGGCGCCGTTGACGATGATATCGTCCACCGTAGGATCGCGCAAAAGGGGAGCCAGGGGGCCCAAGCCGATCACCTCGTCAATCACGTCTTCGATCAGCAGCAGGCGTTCCGCGCTGTTCAGCGCCAGTTGGCCGCGGCGGCTGCGGCTGTTGATGACTTGCTCGATCTCGTAGCGCAGGCCCCGCTCTTCCAGTTGCTCGGTGGTCATCCCCTGCGCTTCGAGATGTTCGATCACTTGCGCGCAGGCCAGCGCCTTCACCGACTGGTAGCTGTCGCTCATCCGCTGGGCGGACGGCTGCGACACCGTCATCCGCCGGGGCGCGGAAAGCGCCGTCGCCTGCGAGGCATCGCTGGTGAGCAGGCTCACGCGCTGCGCTCCACCGTGCGCATGATCTTGCGCTTCACCTTTTCAAAGCTGGCAACAGCGCCACGAGAGGGGCCATCGCGGCCGATCGCGCGCCGCACCGCGTGTGCATAGGCCCCGCCGTCACGCTCGATCATCATCGGGCGGCCAGCGTTCAAGGCATTGCGCAGGCGGACGCGGTCCACCGGGACGCCGATCACATGTTCGATCCCCAGGACATCTGCCATGCGCCGGCCATCCAGCAGGACGCGCACGTCATGATCCCACACCACCAGGCGCAGCCGCTCGGCACTGGCAGTGTCCAGCGCGATCCGGTCCAGCAAGCGGCGGCAGGCGTCCAGCTCGCGGATGGACTGGGCGCAGACGATCTCTATCGCGCCCGCTTGGGATGCCAGTTCCCGCAGCAGCCCGCCATTGCGCAAGGACCCCGCGCACAGCACGATATGGGCGCAACTGGCGCGCAGGATCTGCACCAGGCCGACAATGTCGTTGGGACCAACGCCGACCGGCTCGCCGCCGGTGCCGCCGTCCAGCGTCAGCAGGGCAAGGCCGCTGGACTCGTGCCGCGCCAGGGCGTCCGCCAGCAGGCTGGCATCCAGCCGGTCCAGATCGGCAACGGCGGACGCGATGCCATAATCCACCTTGAGGTCCAGATAGGCCTCGGCGGTGCTGGACGGCAGCGTGCAATCGATCAGCAGCGTGGGAGCCGGCGCCATGGCGTGGGCCAGCGCGATATCGGTGGCGAGCAGCGCGGTCGCCTCCTCATCCGTGCCCAGCACCAAGGTCAGCCGCGCCAAGCGTCCTTGCGTGGCGAGCGCGGAATTGAGCACGCGGGTGAGGACGCTGGCGATTTCCCCGGCACTGGCACCGCGCGGCAGCACGTCGGACGCGCCGGAGCGGATCGCCTGCAGCACGGGGCCGGCATACCAGTCCTCGGTTGCCACCACGATGGCACGCCCCTGCGCCGCCTGCGCCACCTCGCGCAATACGCTGGACAGCATCCGATCCGCCGGGATCGATGCATGATCGAGCACGACAACGCCGGGCCCGACAAGTTCCGCATCGGCCAGCGATTGCACCATCTCGACCGGAATGTGATCGCCCATCGCTTCCGCGATCCGCTTGCACAAGGTGCGATCGACGGAGAGGAGATAGATGCGTGCCATGTCAGCGCCTCACCACACCGAAGTCCGCAACGGCTTTCTCGACACCGTCCTTGCCGGAGATCATTTGCGCCACACTGGGATCGAGCGCCGCCGGATCACTCAAAGGCGGCTTTTCACCGGGCTCCACCAGTCGCGGCGTGGCGACGATGATCAGCTCCTGGCGTTCCTTCTGGTTCTGCTGGCGCTTGAAGAATGCGCCCAGCACCGGGATGTCACCCAGAAAGGGCACCTTGTCCTTGGTGACCTGGCTGTTCATGTAATTCAGCCCGGCGATCACGAAGCTTTGGCCGCTGCCCAGCTCCACGGTGGTATCGGCAAACCGCTCGCGTATGCCGGGGACGGTGTATCCCTGCAGTTGCACACCGCTGCCATAGTCCAGCTCGCTGACCTCGGGCCTGATCCGCATGACGATGTGATCGTTGCCCAGGACATAGGGCGTGACCTTGAGGTTGATCCCGAATTTCTCGTACTGAATGGTGATCGTGGACGATCCGAACCCGCTGGACTGCGGCACTGGAATGGGGAAGCGGCCGCCGGCGTTGAATTCTGCGCTATCTCCAGACCGTACCAGCAACGTCGGCTGCGCCAGCAACTGAGACAGCCCATTGCTTGACAAGGCGCTGAGCACCGCGCCGATGCCCCGGTTGCGAGCCGAAAGGAACAGGTTGAACGCACTAGACAGCGGCGCGCTGGTCTTAAGCGCAAGGCCGCCGCCGCCGAACGCATAGTCGGTCAGGCTGCTGGGAGAGACGACGGCGCCCTGGATATCGCCGGAAAGTTTGCTGAAATTGAAGCCCAGTGCCTTCAGCGTGGAGGAGTTCACCGCCGCGAACTGCACGTCCACCGCAACGACTTTCTCACCCGGGCGCATAACTCCGGCGACGCCGCCACTGCTGGAACTGACACGCGGCGACACCGCGATCAGCGCCTGGCGCAAGATGCGACCGTCTGCGCTGTAGACGCTCAAGGTGGTCTCGCCCGCGCCGATGCCGGTGATCCGCAACGATCGCGCGGTGGGCGCGGTCACATCGATCACGTTCTCCGCGCTCACCTCGATCCGGCCGATCGCAGTGGCGAAGTTCAGTGTGCGTGCATCATCCACCAGCAATGTCTGGTCCGCCACGGCGGCCAGCGCCGGGAACGCGGAAGCGACCGTCAGGGCCACGAGGGCACACGCTCCAAGCAGCGCCCTCATTGCGCCCCGCCCCCCGAATAGATGACTTCGCTGTTGCCACCCATCACCAGTTCGATCGCGTGCGGCTGCGGCGCGCGGCGCGCGGGTCGCGGCGGGGCTTGCTGCACCGCCATCTGCATCGGCATGGGCATCGGGGCTGGCGCCATGATCTGAGGCTGCGCCGCCGCGCGGATCGGCGAGGAAGAAATCTGCGCGATCTCCACTTGATCCCGATCATCCGGGTTGCGGAGTGAAAGCGTCAAGGAGCCCACATTCTTGGCAAGCGAAAGTTCGGCCACCTGCGGCGGTGTCAGCGCCAAGGTGACGGTGCGGGCCGCTTGCGTGGCCATTGCCGGGGGCGGTGTCGCGGCTTGCCCGCTCGTCTGGCCAACCGTGGCGGATGCATTTTGCGGCGCAGGCATGCCCACTACCAGATCTCCCACGGCCAGCACCGGCACGAGCTGCAACAAAGTCCGCGCCCGGCTGCGGCCATTGCCCCGGGCGCCGGAGATCGCATCTTCTCCGGGATAGACCACTTGCACGTCCACGCGATCGCCTGGCCGCACCAGCCCGGCCACCGCGATCTCCGCGGTGGTATCGATGCTGATCGCGCGCATGCCCACCGGCACGCGGATCGCAAGGTTGGCCTCGTCGTCCAACAGGCTGCGCGGGATCAGGGTGTTGGGCGGAATATCACGAATGGCGACTTTGCCGATCACCTCTGAAGGAATGGCGACGCCGGGGTTCGAGCCGGGGGCGACGGAGGCGTTGCTGATCATGTCTGCGGTGATGGTTTCTCCCGTCCTTATGCCGCGCGCCGTGGCGGCCAGGACCATCGTGGCCGCCGGTGCCGTCATCCGCGATGTATCGCTCGCGGCCGCCGGGTCGACCTCAGTGTCGGAGCGCATCAAATCGCGCACCCCAAGCACTGCGAACGCCGCAGCGGCACAAAGACCGACTCCCATCGTCAATTTGGCTCTCGCACCAAGGCGCATGTCACTCCCCTCGACATTTGCGCACTACAATCGGACCGCCTGCCCAAGCATCCGACAGACCAACCGAATTGCGGATCTCTCCGGAATGGACTGCAAGTTGGGAGGTAACATCGGATTTCGAGCAATCCGGCATGCAGAAGCAACCAAACCGGCCACATTGCGCCATCCAGCTCTAGCCAAGTGTTAACGGGGAGCCTTTGCGCTGTTCGCGCAGGAAACCTGCCGCTGCGCAAAATACCTAACAAGGTCGCAAAAATAGGCGATGGGTGGCGTTAAGATCCAAATGCTCGATACGGTTCTTTTCAACCCTTCCAGAAACGGTGCCTCGCTTGCTATCGGCGTTCCGGAATTGGCTCGCCCGCGAATAGCCGGGCACCGAAAGACTTATCCGCAAATATACTTATTCATCTGGCGATCATTTCGGCTGGCTTAGCGCTCGTATCGGGTTATGGAACGGGCCGTTGATAAGCCGAAGTGGGAAGAGTGAAATGCGCCGGGGCACCACGTTGATGAGCAAAGATGGGCACGTCCTGGCTTTGGTCTGACTTGGACGGCGCAAGGCATGGGACACGGCCTCAGCCTTGGCCGGCCCTTCTTTGCGCCGCCGCCTTAAGCGCCTTTACTCCTGACGCGGAAATAGCCGGCGTGTTCGCCGTATTTTCGATCGGATCGTTGTTCGCCGTCTCCGCACAATTCCAGCTGCGCATCCTGCTGATGGCTTTGCTGGCCTTTTTGCTCATCGAACCGCGCACGCTTTCAACCGCTTCCTATATTCTGATCCTTGCCCTCACGACCGGAGCGGCGTTCGCACCGCGCTACCTCAGCGCGCGACTCTTGCGGGTTCCACGGTGGGCGCTGCATATCCTGGGCGTCCTGACGGCGGCCTGCATCTCCGCCATGCTGATAACCAACAGCGTGATCGCGACGGTGGCAGCCCTGCTTTCCGGGTTCTATATCGGCGCTGCATTATCGCGTAAGCTGGCGATGGCGGATGCCCGGTTACTGGCCTGGGGCGATGACGGCCTCGTCGGCGTGACTCGTGACTTGCTGCTGGGCAGGATAACCAGCGGCATGCTGCATGATCTGGCGCAGCCGCTGAACGTGATTTCGATGGCGAACGGCAATCTGGGCTACATCGCCGAACACCTTCCGATCGACGAGGATACCCGCCGCCAGTTGGTGGATCGCACGGATCGCATCGCCGAACACACCCAGACCGCTGCCGCGATCCTCAGCGTATTCCGCTGGTTCGGCTGCGACGGTAGCGACCAACCCGCCGACCTGACCGTCCGCAGCGCACTGGAAAGGGCGACAACAGCCACGCGGTCCAACGTTCGCCATCACGACGTGGCGGTGGAACTGCACGGCAATGGCCTGGATTACCTGCTGCCATCCCGCCATGGCTGCCTGGAGATGATCGCCGTCGCTGCGCTGCTTTGCGCCTTCGCCAGCTTCACCGCGCCCGATGGCACGCGCAGACGCGGCAGGGTCCTGTTGCACGCCACGCAGACGCCCGCGCATATCACAATCAGCGTGCATTGCGTGGATATGGAAGGTGCCGCAGTTTCAGGTCGCTCGATGGACTATGCCACCACTTGGCTGATCGAACAGGTCGCGCAAGAGGCTGATGGAGACTTCCAATCCATCAGCCGCCGCAATCAGCCAGAGCGCTTCGTCATTCGCCTGGGGCGTGACGATATCTAGGACGCGGCCTCGTGAGGCACGCGCGGCATCCATAGCTCGACTCTGGCGCCTTCGACCTCCCCGGGCGACAGGCGAATGCCGCCATCTGCCTTGCCGAGGATAAGGCGGCAGATGTGCAAACCCAGCCCGTTGCCGTTCGCCCCCTTGGTGGTGATATAGGGCTCAAACAGGTCCTTTGTATCGGCCGAACTGATCCCCACGCCGTTATCGATGACGGTGCAGCGCACATCGCGCGCGGACGGCTGGATGGTGATGCGGATCAGCCCACGCTCCTGCCAGCCCTGCTTGCGCCGGTCCGCGATGCTTTCCATCCCGTTGCGCAGGATGTTGATGAAGACTTGCTCCAACTGCAGCATCGTCAGGCCCACGCACATGCTTTCTTCCGGTAGCTGCCACGCGATATCGACATGCGCCGCGATCGGCAGCAACTTGGCCAGCGTCACCGCGTTACGCGCCGCCTCGACCAGATCCGTGCTGACGACGGCGTGCTGTCGCGGATTGGCGGATGTCAGCGTGGCGGTGATCAGCGCCTGAGTGCGGTCGACCTGCTCGGCGATGCGTTCCAAAGCATCCCGCACCCGTTCACGATCGGGGGCCCCCTGCTCCATCAAGAGCCGCGCGTTTTCGGTGGCCATGGCAATGGTATAAAGGGGCTGCCGCAGCTCATGCGCCAGGATCGCCAGGGGGTCATCCCCGCCGGTACCTGAAGGCGGTGGGGCGGGTACTGCCGGAGCGATCACGCTGGCCGGATCCACGACTGCCTCTCCCGATGGATATGGGCGCGCGGAAAGCGGCTCCATAACAAATTTTATTGTCGTTACGCCTAACTGCTGAGGGCGCTTAGGGTTGTACTTGGAGCTACCCATTGGTCGCTAAAAGCACGCGCTTGAGCGTATCGATCAGCAACCCTGGCTGTACCGGTTTGCTGAGAATAGCGATGTCGGATTGCGTTTCCAGACTCTCGATCTGCGTCTGATCCCCGCTTACGAACAGATAAGAGAACTTGCGCGCGTGTAGCGTAGGGTGCGACGCCACCTTGTCGATGATGTCCAGCCCGCACTCTCGATCAAGGCGAACATCGCAAGAAATCACCCGCAGTTCCGGGCCGTTTTCCAGTTTATCGATCGCTTCGGTAAGGTCGGCCGCGCCCACTGCGCGAATGCCATGAAGCGCCATCAGCGTGACCAGCTCTTCGACGATCGCGCCGATATCATCAACGACCAATACGTTCGCATCATGCATCGCATGAACATCCTGTCTCTCCCTCCAGACCGGATCACTTGATCCAAGAGGCTGCGTTTTTTAGCTTGTTGCCTCAGCTGGTAATGAGAATTTTGCGATAATAACACTCCAAGTCAATTATTTTAGATCGCCGTTCTGGAATTTTTTGTCGCATGAAAAAGACTGGCCTTGATCGCTCGAAGCCAGCCCTTTTTGGTCGCCTTGTCCAGAGGAGGCGGCCGGGTTGCTACGGCCGCCCCCTCTGCCCCGCCCTGTTACCAGTGCGGGGCCATCGTGCCCGGTCATGGGGTCTGAGGCACCCGGGCACGCTGTCCCTTATCGGCGAAGGCCACCCAGAAGACCGCCCAACACGCCTGTCACCGGCGCGACTGGCGAACCGGGGTTTATACCGCCCGAACCACCGGTCCCTCCACCAACGACCGCGCCCACCGCTCCGGTGACGGGGGCCAGCAGCGAACCGGCTCCGCCGGTTTGTCCGCCAAGCCCGTTCACGACCGACCCGGCGACACTGGTCACGGGGCCGATCACCGAACCCGCGCCTTTGGCGGACCCTGTCACCGACCCGGTAACCTGGCCGACCGTGGGTGCCAAAGCCGCATTGGCGGAGTCGAGGATCGGCGAGACAAGCGCATCCACCGCAGCTGTCACCGGCGCGACGACCGGCGCAGCTGCTGTCGTCACCTGGTTTACTGCAGATCCGGCTTGCGGGCCCAGCAGCGACCCTGCCAGCGTCCCTACCGGAGCGAGCCCGGCCTGCACGCCGGCCGCCGTGGTCGGCAGTGTGACATCCGCCACCTTGCCGCCTGAAAGCACGTCCGCCGTTACCAATTGGCCGGTCGACGCAGCCGCAGGATTGGGTGACAGCAGATTGACTCCGGCCACAGTGTCGGCCGTGCTGGCCCCGGTCACCTGGTTATTGCCGATCGTCGCGCCGACCAGAGGCCCGTTGAAAGTCGGTGTCGCGCCCGTGCCCCCGCCGCCCGCGCCGCCACCTAGCGAGCCGGTGATTGCGCTGGTGACTTGGGTGACCGCCTCCGTGACCGGGGCGAGCACGCCGCCGCCGCTGGCCGCGACTGGACCCAAAGCGCCGTTCACCGTGTTCAGCACCGGGGCCAGCACGGAATTCGCCGTGCTCGTCACGCCCGCTACGGCAGGTGCCACTCCGTCCGTCACCTGCATCACGGTCTGCCCGGCGTGATCGCCCAGCAGTGCGCCAGCAAGGGAGCCGACTGGGGCAAGAGCCTGCTGCGTCTGCTGCGTCTTGTTCGGCAGGACGACCTGCACCACCTTGCCGTCACCTGTCAGCACGTCGACCGCAAAGCCGGTCTGGTCCGTCGTGGATGTCGGTGGCGCAAGGTTCACGTCGACCAGAGTGCCCGGCCCACTTGGCCCGACGATCGTCGTACCGCCTGCCGTGATCCCGCCAACGGTGCCGGTATAGCTGCCGGTCGGGCCGCTCGGTCCTGTTGGGCCACTGGGACCTCCGGGACCGGTTGGACCACCTGGACCGGTCGGGCCGCCGGGTCCGGTTGGACCTCCTGGCCCCGTGGATCCGCCTGGACCCGTAGGACCGCCTGGGCCGGTAGGTCCACCAGGACCGGTCGGTCCTGTGCCGCCTGGGCCGGTGGGGCCAGTGGGTCCACCCGGGCCAGAGGGGCCACTAGGACCAGAAGGCCCACCAGGACCGCTGGGACCTCCCGAGCCGTCACTACCGCCGGGTCCAGTCGGGCCGCTAGGGCTGGATGGACCGCTCGGACCATCCGATCCCGAAGGGCCGCTGGGGCCTGCGCCACTCGGACCGGAACCGGAAGGCGCTCCGCCGCCACCAGCGCCAACCCTAAAGCCCACTCCATCGGCGCAGGCGCTCAGCATCAGCAAGGGAATGGCTGTCGCGCAAAGCAAAAGATGCCTGGCTGGCGGTTGCACGTGACGACGCAGCATAGTCGAGATCCTCCATGTTCATGCCCAATGCCGAGAGCTAGACACAGAGGCGGCGAAAGATCGCGGCCAGAAGAAGTCGGGATAGGGTCGATCGACCAAAACCGGACGAAGCGCCCGGATCGGCCTTACGCAACTCCGGCCTGCCGCCGCGCAAAACTGCGAAAGGTGTGACAGCCGATCCGGAAGGTACCATTTAAGATGCGCAACTCTGGCCGACAAAGCTTGTAATGATGAGGGAGATGGCGCGCCAGCAATCGAGCTGAAATGACGGTGAATTCTCAAGGATTCGTTCGCGCCAGCGGGCTTTTGATCCCTTCGCCAGGTCCGCGACGCCCCGCTCTTCGAATCGTTCGTGAGTCCTTCGAGTTGTAACTACGGGAGGTTACGCGGCAGCGGACAAAGCGCGCGTCTCGGTGATGATGCGGCCCAGCTCCGTGAGCATCTCTTCCAGGTTCTGGTCATCCGCGACCTGAACGTCGAGAGCGATGCCATCTTTCGCCAGCCGGATCTTACCCACCTGGACGCCGCCCACCACGATCGGAGTTTCAGCACCAGCGGGTTGCTCGGTGCGCGTGGCGTTGCGCAAGCGGGCCAGCACCGTCGCCGCCGTAATCATGCGCTCACCCGAAGCAGCCAGGCGCTGTTGCTCTTCCGCGATCTGGCTTGCGGCGGCGAGAACCTGCAATCGCTGTTCCGGGCGCCGCAGCAGCGGCGTCAGAACTTCGGAATGGCGCACGCGCAACTCTGCCTTGGTTGCAAAGGCATTCACCACGTCATCGGGCATCAGCGCCATAGACAGCAAGCGGCTGAGCTGGCTGTTCGATAGACTGAGCGCTTCCGCCATGCGCGATTGCACACCCCCATAAAACCTATCCACCGCGCGCCGATAGCTGCGCGCCCGGTCAAGCTCGGTGATATCCTCCCGCTCCCGGTTTTCGATATCGGCAAGGCGAAACGCCTCTTCATCCGACATCTCGACGACGAGAGCGTTCAGGCGGACCTCAGGCCGGCCATTGTGATTGAGCCAATTGACTGAAAACCGCCGACGGCTGCCTACCAGCAGTTCGTAGGGCTGATCGGCACCAGGGGCAGACCGGCGCACCAGCACGGGGATGCGATTGCCGTCCTCCTGCGCGATCGAATCGATCAGCGATCGGCAACTTTCATACGACAGTCCCGGCACGTCACGGGGATTGCCATCCCATACCGAGCAATCGGAAGGGCGGATCGACAAGGCGACACGCCGAGCCGCCCCCTGGTTGAAGCCCGCAAGCCGCTGATCGAGCCGCACCAGTTCCTCCCCTTCGGCCTTCAGCGCTTCCGCCGGTTCCGGTTCGTAGGAAAGGGTCGTGAGGATATCCCGGACGAAGTTTGCCATACCCGCCTTCCACAAAAAGTGCCTGTGGTTATTACTTATCGAAAAGGCGAATTGCGTATCGGCAAACTACGTTCGCACCGATTGTTTGTCAGGAACACTCAGCGCCGATCCGGTGGTACCGGCCGGTCAAGGTCAGGCCCAGGAGGCCTGAAGCGCGCTCATCGCCATTCGAAATTCCGGTATCAGCACAAGCAGTGCACCTGCGATGATCGGAACGCCATAAGGCACCGTGTCGGCGTTGACGGCGCAAAACAGGCGTTTCAGCAATTTGAGCACAAGTCCTAACGCGCCACCCCCCAGGATAATAACGATCAGCATCGGCAGTACCAGTGCGGCTGGGGTCCACAGCAGTAGCGACAGCAGCAACTTGACGTCACCACCAGCCAGAACGCGGGCCGCGAACAAGGCCAGTAGGGGGATTGCGGCCAGCAAGGGCACGGCGAGTTGATAAGCCAGGCCGACTAGGCCGGAAACACCGCCCAGTCCCACCCACCAGAGAACCGAAAGCACGGCAATCGCCGCACAATATCCGTTCGGTATGCGCCTGTGAGCGAAATCGGAATAGACGATCGCCCCACATAGCAGCAGCATGGCAAGCGCCGCCGCGAGCGTGAGGCCGGGATACACTGCACCAGCAGCAGAGAGGTCGTCGACGTTGATCACCGCCAGTTCGGCCCCTCAACCCAGGTAACAAGGCTGCGGCGGGTTCCCTTAGTGACCGGCAAGACCCGATGCTGCAAGAATGAGGGGAAGATTAGAACGCTTCCACGCGGGGCGAACTGCGCGGCCGGGTTCTCTATGCCGAAGAACTCGAAAGCCCCACCCTGGTATTCCGCTGGCGACGACAGCTGCACGACGACCGACAATTTACGCGCGTAAGGCCGGACGGACTCCAACCAGACGTCATGGTGCCAATCGTAATGTCCGCTGTTAGTCGCATGATATTCGGTGAACTGCAGTTCATGCAGTCCTGCAATATCGACGCCGAAGTTGTTCCGGTTTGAGGCGCTGACAAGTTGCATGATGCGCTCGACAATCGCGCCCTCTTGATGCGGACTCAGCCAACGAATGCTGGAGGTGCGATAGGCCAGATCACTCCGCAATGTATCCGAAAAGCCGACTGTCGCATCTTCCTCGCTATAGGTGCGGGCGCGCTCGATGAGCGTGTCGCATTCCGTATCGGAGAGTGCGGAAGACCATACTTCCCAGACATTCTTCACGACGATGCCTTTCATCTCAGGGAATTGCGCATACGCAAAGTCACGCCGGTTTTGCGTATGCGCAAAACGTTAGACAGTGCGGCTTATGCTAAAGAAAAAGCGCGGCTTTTCAGAGAAGCCTTCACCTGGCGCACGCAGTGGAACGGCAAGTTGAGCGCTGGCCGACCAGCTTTTGATCGGCGTGAAACGAACACCGGCACCCGCCGATGCAATTTTAAACGACTGGCCTCCCAAACCAAATGCCGGCCGGGCATAGCTGCGCCCCTTTGCTGCATCTGCGAACGAAAACAGGCTCAACCCCCGCCCCGCCGTGGCGCTGCCTAGGACTTGCCATGATACCTCCGCATCAGCGGCAATCGCCTGGTCCACAGTCACCACGCCGTAGCGATAGGCAAGTCCGGCTCCCTCGCCGCCAAGTGCGAAGCGTTCGGCCGTGGGCAACAAATCCTGGCTGAATTGGCCGCGGACGCCCAGCTTGGCGCTTACCTTTTTCGCAAGTTGCTTGACCCCTACGGCCTGCAGGTTTGCCTTGCGATAGGACGCCTCTGAATACCCCAATGTCGGTCGGGCACCCAGGGCATCCAGCCCTTGGCTGAGACTTATCGAGACAGCATAGCCATCTTTCGGCCCCAGGACCGACCAGTTCGCCCCCAATCGCGCGGTTCGCGTTCGAAACCCGCCAAACGCCGCGTCGAGGAAGTAGTTCTCGCTATTCGTGCCATCGAAAGAGGCCGTCATCGTCAAATTGCGCTTGTACGACCTGATTACTGGATGAGAAACGGAGATGCCGAACTGCTTGGCATCGCCCAGAACTTCCGGCTCTCGCGTACGCGTTCGAACATAGGCACCGCTGAAACCCAACGTGGTACCCGATGAGCCGATCGGGGTGGTGTGGCCGCCAGAGTAAAACTGATATCGCGATGGCTGAGATGGAATGGAGGTCGTCAGGCGAGTGCTATCCCCTTCCCGAAGTAGACCGTTCAATGCCACGCCGAGCTGCGCCTGCACACCGGTTGTGACATTGACCACGCCCCGGTTGTTCACATTCAAAGTGAACTCCACCTGTTTGCGCTCGACATCGAGAGCCAGGGCCAACTCGTCGGGGCGATCGTTACGGCGAAGATCGGCCTTCACCGTTTGACCGGGCGTATCGCGGAGCAAGGACAAACTGCGCTCCAGGCTTGACCGATGCGTTGGCTTCTCGGCCAGCAAGGGCTGCAGTTGCGCACGGATCAGCGTGGTTGGGGTACTGCGGGTTTGCTTGGCAAGGGTATAGCCGGCGATCCGGCCTTCCACGACTCGCAGCGTTACAACGCCGCCCGCCATGGTCTGCGCGGGGATGCTGACCGCATAGAACGCAATGTCGCTCTTGGCATAGACGGCGGTGATCGCATTCGCGAGGTTTTGCAGCGTCTCGCGCGTAAGCGGCGCACCGGCAAAAGTGCGTGCCGCTGTCGCCAAGGCTTGAGGGTCCAGCGTAGAGCCTTCAAAGCGCACGCGACGCAGCACGCTGGCGGAACTGGGCCCGGGTGCCGCGACAGATGCTGCCGGTTGCGGAACGGGCACAACCGGTTGCGTGCGACGAAGCGGTGGCTCCTGGCGATCCAGACGATCTCGGTCGATCGTGGGGATGTTCTCCGCATTGGCCTGCGGCGTGGGACCGGCCTGACCAAAAGCGGCGCTGGCACCGGCCACCAAATAAAGACAAAGGCCGATTGCCGCACAAAGCGCATGCCATAATGCAATGGGGCGCTGCTGGAGCGGGCGGCGATATGATCCACTTTCGCTTTGCACCTCCCGCTCCGACATCGTTGACATCCCTGCTCTGCCCAGAGTTATCATACGCAGGCGCGCCGCCTGATCACGTCGAACAACAGCCGACCTGGCGCTAAGCGCTTTTGCGTATTCGGCGATCGCCATTCCGCCATCCGGCCCGTGATTGCTAAGTGCGTACGGTTGCCTTCTCAGACGTTGCGCGGATATCCCTCAACCCTAGGGAGATTTGAAATGTCAGAAGAAATGCAGCGCCTTTACGAACGCATCGATCGATTGGAGTCCCTTGACCAGATCCGACAGCTCCCAGCCAAGTATGCGCTGTGCGTCGATATGCGGGATTTCGATTCCCTCGTGAATCTCTTCACCGAGGACTACCGCGTCTCGAAGACCGAGAGCGGCCGTGCGGCGTTGAAGAAGTGGTATGCCAACGTGCTGCGTGGATCACTCATCG
>NZ_CAXYKL010000297.1:0-4218 GCF_964277725.1 uncultured Novosphingobium sp.
ACGTCATAGGCAAGCGTGCTGACCATGCCGAAGCGCTTCATCCGGTATTCCGTCGTGCGGAAACCTACCGGGCTGCGCGCGGTGATCACCGAGCCGTCCGCATTCAAGGCCCCGACCGGAGTGGGCGAGTAGGGTGTGATCCACGAACCCTGGCCCTTGTTTTCGTGATAATAGCCCGTCGTCACCATGGTGAGGTTGGGCGTCAAGTTGGCGTTGAAGGTGACGCCGCCCACGTAGTCTTGCCGGATCCCGGCCGCATCGAAATAGGCATCGTCCACGGTGCCGAAGCCTGCCGGGAACGTGGTGCCAACGCCGGGCCAGGGCTGCGCGTTCGCGGGGGCCTGCTGGTTCTGGTAGACCTTGGCGATCTGCAGCGCGAGCGGATAGTCGTTGGCAATGTTGTCATTGCGCAGGCCACGGCGCGTGATGATGTCGTAGCTGAGGTCCTGGTAGTCCTGCTCGCGACGGTCGGAAAAGTTCAGGAAGCCGGTGATGCTGCCCAGCGCGCCCAGGTCCTTCATGATCTTGCCGTTGGCCTGGTGCTGGCGCTGCGTGCCATAGCCCTTCCACTTGTCGGTGGTGAGGTAGGCGTAGCTGAGATAACCCTTCAGGCCGCCGCCGATATCGCCGCTGTCGATGCGGGCGAATGCGCGCCAGGTATCGTCCGAGCCATAGGTGCCGCCGCCGGTCACGTTGGCCATGTCACGCGGGGTGTCGCTGAAGAATTCGATCGTGCCGCCCAGGTTGCTGGTGGAGGCGGTGCCCAGCGCGCCCGCGCCTTGCGCCACTTCGGTGCGCGCCACGTTTTCCGAGATGATGGCGCGGCTGATGTGCAGGCCGTTGACGTTGCCGTAGGTCATGTCGCCCAGCGGCACGCCATCGAGGGTGAAGCCCAGCTGGTTCTGGTTGAACCCGCGCAGCGAGATGCGCACCGCCCACTCGTAGGCGCCGAAAGGATCGGAGGCCTGGAAGTTCACGCCCGGCAGCTTGGAGATCGCCTTCAGCGGGCTGGAGCCCGGCGTCAGGCGGGCGATATCGTCGGCGCTGACGCTTTGCACCTGGCGGCTCTGCCCAAAGCCGAGCACGACGATGTCCTGATCGTCCGCCGCGGTCTGGGCGGCTTCGGTGGTCGGCGCGGATTTATCGGCGATCTCGGTCTGGGCATTCGCGGCAAGCGGGAGGGCGAGCGCGATGAAGGCGGCGCTGCTCAGAAAGCGATGTGCGATTCTCATGGTTAATCCCCTGGGCCGGGTGTGGCTCGCCGCGCCCATGGGATCGCAAGGTTACAATGCAGCGTCCGTTGGATGACGGTTCAAAGATTGCCGGTTTGTAACCATCGCGCCGACCTGCCCCGCGCATACGGTCATTCGGAGTGTTCTATGGCTGTCATCAGGGGAACTGATTTCTATCTCAGGGCTTGGCGGGGTTAGATCATCCCACGTCAATCGACCGATCAGGAGAGTGAACCATGGACGCAGAAACCGGTAGCCCACTGCACGGCTGCCCGATGAAGGAGGGCGCGGCCATGCGCAAGCTCCTGGGCAAGGCCAACCGTGAGTGGTGGCCCAATCAACTTTCGATCGACATCCTGCCGCAGCAGGGCGCCAGCGGCAGCCCCTATGGCGATGATTTCAACTATGCGCAGGCGTTCAAGAAGCTCGACCTTGCGGCGGTGAAGCGCGATCTCCACGCGCTCATGACCGATAGCCAGCCCTGGTGGCCGGCGGACTATGGCCACTACGGCCCTTTCTTCATCCGCATGGCTTGGCACAGCGCCGGTACCTACCGCACCGGTGACGGTCGCGGCGGCGCATCGTCGGGATCGCAGCGGTTCGCGCCGCTCAACTCCTGGCCGGATAACGGCAACCTCGACAAGGCCCGCCGGCTGCTCTGGCCGATCAAGCAAAAGTACGGCCGCAGCCTTTCCTGGGCGGACCTGATGATATTGGCCGGAAACGTCGCCATCGAATCGATGGGTGGCCCCGTATTCGGCTTTGGCGGCGGTCGCGCCGATGTATTCGAGCCGGAGAAGGATATCTACTGGGGCACCGAGGAAGAATGGCTGGGCCAGACCCGCATCGATGAGAAGTCGGGCCTGGCGCTGGAAAACCCGCTCGCCGCGATCCAGCTGGGCTTGATCTACGTCAATCCCGAAGGCCCGGGCGGTGAGCCCGATCCGGTCGGTTCCGCGCGAGATATCCGCGAGACGTTCCACCGCATGGGCATGAACGACGAGGAAGTCGTGGCGCTCACCGCGGGCGGCCACACGTTCGGCAAGTGCCACGGCGCGGGTGACGTGAACCTGGTGGGCGCAGAGCCCGAAGGCGCTGACGTCGCCATGCAGGGCCTTGGCTGGCAGTCCGGCCATGAAAGCGGCATGGGCGATCACACGATCACCAGCGGCATCGAGGGCGCGTGGACGGCCAACCCGATCAAGTGGGACATGGGCTATTTCGACAACCTGCTGAACCACGAATACGAGCTGGAAAAGAGCCCGGCCGGCGCGTGGCAGTGGCATCCGGTGGGCAATCCGGAAGAGACGCAGGCCCCCAAGGCGCACACCGCGGGCGTCAAGGTGCCCACGATCATGACCACCGCCGACATGGCGATGAAGGTAGACCCGGAATATCGCAAGATTTCCGAGCGGTTCCACAAGAACCCCGATCAGTTCGCCGATGCCTTCGCGCGGGCCTGGTTCAAGCTGTGCCACCGCGACATGGGGCCAAAGGCGCGATATCTGGGCCCGGATGTTCCGGCGGAAGACCTGATTTGGCAGGACCCGATCCCCAAGGCGACCTACAAGACCGCGGACGCGGCGGACGTGGCGCTGCTGGAGCAGAAGATCCTGGCGTCCGGCCTCACCGTGGCGGAACTGGTTTCCACCGCCTGGGCCTCGGCATCGACGTATCGGCGGTCGGACCATCGCGGCGGCGCCAACGGCGGTCGCATCCGCTTGGAGCCGCAGCGGAGCTGGCACGTCAACGAGCCTGCCAAGCTGAAGAAGGTCCTGGACGTCTATGATAACATCAAGGCCAAGTTCGATCAGCTGAACAAGCGCATCTCGATCGCGGACCTCGTCGTTCTGGGTGGCGCGGTCGGCGTGGAAAAGGCGATCAGGGATGCCGGATACGCTGTGCCCGTGCCGTTCACCCCGGGCCGCACCGATGCCTCGCAGGAGCAGACCGACATCGAGAACTTCGAGTGGCTGGAACCCAAGGCCGACGGCTTCCGCAACTATCTGCCGACGCGGATGGCCGTTCCCACCGAGGAACTGCTGGTCGATCGCGCCTCGTTGCTGGGCCTCAGCGCACCGGAGATGACGGTGCTGCTGGGCGGCCTGCGCGTGCTGGGTGCGAACTTCGGCGATACAAAGGAAGGCGTTCTTACCGATCGCCCGGGCCAGCTGACGAACGATTTCTTCGTCAACCTGCTGGACATGGGCACGGCCTGGAAGGTGATCGACGAAAGCGGCGACCAGATCTTCGCGGGCACCGATCGCAAGACCGACCAGCAGAAGTGGACCGCCACCCGCACCGACCTTGCGTTCGGTTCAAACTCGCAGTTGCGCGCGATCGCCGAGGTCTACGCGATGAAGGACGCGGGCGAACTGTTCGTGAAGGAGTTCGTCGCCGCCTGGACCAAGGTGATGAACGCGGATCGGTTTGACCTGACCGCGTGAGGTGAGGGCGGAGGGGGAGGGCTCTTGAAGGGGCCCTCCTACTCCGCCCGCGTCCATATCCACGGGCCTAGCACCAGCAGCACCGCCAGCGGGATCAGCACCGCCGGAAAACCCAGCGTGAAGAACACGAACGGCACGCTTGCGCTCATCGCCAGGATCGCCGAAACCTTGCCCTTGCGGCTGATCGCCCGCCGATCCCGCCATGCCACAAGATGCGGGCCATAGCGTTTATGGGCGTAGAGCTTGTCCGCCAGATGCGGGTGGCTTTTGGAAAAGCACCAGGCTGCCAGAAGGTAGAACACGACGGTTGGCAACAGCGGCAGGAATATGCCCAGCGTTCCCAGCCCTACGAAGAACCATCCCGATCCCGCCCACAGAAGCCGCGCCCCTTTACCGATCGGTACTGTGTCGACCGATTTAGGCCCGATAGGCGGGGCAGCGTCCGGCTCGTCAGCCGGCATAGCGTGCGGCGGTCTCGCGGATCAGCGCGATCATGTTCGGCACGCCCTGGGTGCGGTTGGAGGACAACTGGTTGCGCA
>NZ_CAXYKL010000298.1:0-2901 GCF_964277725.1 uncultured Novosphingobium sp.
ATCACTTCGTGGGACCCGATGCGCAGAAGGCCATCCATGCGGGGTTGGACGATCATCCCAAGGTGACTTTGCATGACTACGAAGGGCTGGATCACGGGTTTGCGGCCGAAATCGGTTCGCGCCGGGACGAGGCCGGCGCGACGCTCGCCGATGAGCGGACCCAGGCATTCTTTGCCGAGCACCTGGGCTGAGGCGGGAGCAGACGAATGGTCGACGGTTATCGCCTGATCGTGCGCCAACATGGCGGGCCGGAGGCCATCGTTTGCGAGCCCTGCTCCTTCGATCAACCTGGCCCTGGCGAGTTGCTGATCGAGACAGAGGCGGTGGGCCTGAACTTCATCGATATATATTATCGCAGCGGCCTTTATCCGGGGCCTCTGCCGATCGCACTTGGTTCTGAGAGTGCCGGCACGGTGTTGAGCGTTGGCGCTGACGTCACGTCTCACACCGTGGGAGATCGCATCGGATGTGTTCAAGGCGACGGCGCCTATGCATCGCACCGGATCGTCAAAGCGTCGCAAGCCGTGAAGCTGCCGGTGGACATCAGCAGAGAGATCGCCGCGGCGACCATGCTCAAGGGGTTCACAAGCTCTTATCTGGCGGAAGATATCATCGATCTCAAAGCCGGTGATCTGGCGCTGGTGCACTCTGCAGCGGGTGGAGTGGGTTCGTTGCTTGTGCCATGGCTGCGCCACAAAGGCGTGATGGTCATCGCCCATGCCGGAACGCCGGAGAAATTAGCCGACGTCGATGCGGACATCGCGCTCAGTTGTCCCTTCGACGAGCTTTCTGGGGCTGTCCTGAGAGCCACGAACGGTCGCAAGGTGGATGTGGTCTACGACGGGGTCGGCAAGGCCTCCTGGGATGCCTCCCTGGCCTGCTTGCGGAGGCGAGGATTGATGGTGAGCTACGGCAATGCGTCAGGTGCGGTTCCGCCCGTCTTGCTAACCGATCTGATGCGGGCCGGTTCTCTCATGGTGATCCGGCCGACGATGGCGGATTACATCAATACCCCTGAAACGCTGGCGCTAACCGCATCGCGATTGTTCGACAGGATCGCGAATGGGATCGTGCGGCCAACTATCGGGCAAAAGTTTGCGCTCAAGGACGCTGCCGAAGCCCACCGGGCGCTGGAAGCCCGGCAAACCACGGGATCGACCGTCCTGATACCCTAAGGGATGAACAACGCCGCCGGGCAATCCCGGCGGCGCTGGAATTAGAATAGGGTGGTGATGCCCAATTGCGGGTCCACCCAGCCTTCGTAGATCATCTTGCCGGCGACATAGACGATCACAATCAGACCTACCCAGGCAATCCAACGGAAGCGCTCGATATAGCGCGCGATGATGTTGGCCGCGAGACCCATCAGCGCGACCGCGAAGATCAGCCCCACGATCAGGATACCGGGGTGTTCGCGCGCGGCACCGGCCACGCCCAGGACGTTGTCGATGCTCATCGACACGTCCGCCACCGCTACCGAAATCGCTGCTGCAGCAAAGCTCTTGGCGGGCCGAACGCCGGCGTTTTCATCACCCTCGATTTCAGGCGACCCGGTCGAATGCCCCACGGCCTGGGTACCGTGAATTTCGCGGTACATCTTCCACGCCACCCAAAGCAGGAGCAGACCACCGGCGAAGACCAGGCCGACGATGCCGAGCAGCCAGGTGACGATCAGCGCGAAACCGATCCGCAAAACCAGTGCAGCCAGCACGCCGATCAGGATGACCTTGCGGCGCTGATCAGCCGGAAGACCTGCCGCCAGCGCGCCGACCACGATCGCATTGTCGCCTGCCAGCACCAGATCGATCATCAGCACCTGCACGAACGCCGCAAAGGCGGACGGCGTGCCGATGTTCGAGAAATCGTCGACGATATGTTGCCATATCTCGGCGGGGCCACCGATCGAGGGAGCCGCGGCGGAGGCGGTCTCCGCCAGCGTCATCAGCAGGTTCAAGAAAAGCCCCTCTTACTGGTTCATCGTCGCGAAGAAGTCCTCGTTGGTCTTCGAGTCCTTCATCTTGTCGAGCAAAAACTCCATCGCGTCGACGGTTCCCATCTGCATGAGAATCCGGCGAAGGACCCACATCTTGCTGAGCTGATCCTTGGGAACCAGCAGCTCTTCCTTGCGCGTGCCGGACTTGCCGACGTCCAGCGCGGGGAAGATCCGCTTGTCGGACACCTTGCGGTCCAGCACGATTTCAGAGTTACCGGTGCCCTTGAACTCTTCGAAGATGACCTCGTCCATGCGGCTGCCCGTATCGATCAGCGCCGTGGCGATGATAGAAAGCGAACCGCCCTCTTCGATGTTACGCGCCGCGCCGAAGAAGCGCTTGGGGCGCTGCAGGGCGTTGGCGTCCACGCCGCCGGTGAGCACCTTGCCCGAGCTGGGCACGACGGTGTTGTAGGCGCGGCCCAAGCGCGTGATCGAGTCCAGCAGGATCACCACGTCGCGCTTGTGTTCGACCAGGCGCTTGGCCTTTTCGATCACCATTTCAGCGACTTGAACGTGGCGCTGCGCGGGCTCGTCGAAGGTGGAGGAGATGACCTCGCCCTTCACCGAACGCTGCATATCGGTGACTTCCTCGGGCCGTTCGTCGACCAGCAGGACAAGCAGGAAAACCTCAGGGTGATTGTCGGTGATGGCCTTGGCCATGTTCTGTAGTAGCACGGTCTTACCGGTACGCGGCGGCGCCACGATCAACGCGCGCTGGCCCTTACCCTGGGGGCTGATCAGATCGATCACCCGGGCGGACTTGTCCTTGACCGTGGGGTCAAGGCTGTCGAGGTTCAGGCGCTCGTCGGGATAGAGCGGCGTCAGGTTGTCGAAGTTGACACGGTGGCGAACCACGTCAGGATCATCGAAATTGACTTTGGTGAGCTTGGTGATGGCGAAGTAACGCT
>NZ_CAXYKL010000299.1:0-3435 GCF_964277725.1 uncultured Novosphingobium sp.
GGAGCATCGTTGCTATTGGCGGGCGACTTCCGAACGGCAGGCTTTGTGGTGATGTTCTCCGGTTGCTTGAGCACTTCCAAAGCACGGGCTCGATTGGGCAAACGGCGGATGAAGCCGCGTTCTTCCAGCGCCGATATCAAGCGGTGGACCCCGGACTTGGATTTGAGATCCAAGGCTTCCTTCATCTCCTCAAAACTGGGAGATATCCCGGTATCCTCTAGACGGACCTGAATGAACCGGAGCAATTCGTGCTGCTTGCGCGTCAACATGTCCGCCGCCTCCTTAGGCGATAAGATAGTGAACAATAGGCGAACAATTATGAAACAAACTTAGCCCCGTCAAGCAATTCCGCCATTTTCGAGCCAGAAAGCTTCCACCATCTCCCCACGCGCCAGTTCGGACGCCTGCGCGGGGCGGTCAATTAGCACGTTGCTGGCGGCCAGGGAGGCCAGGGCGCTGCTATCCTGAACCGCTTGTGGGATCACCGAAATCCCGTCCCAATGCGCCCTGACGAACGTCCGCCGCGCACCGTTGCGCGGCAGAGGGGCGCCCAGCGGCATCAACAACGGACGCACCACAGGTCTGGCCGCGCCCAGCAATCCGCGCAGCAGCGGCAGCATGAAATGGTACGCGGTGACATGGCTGGACACCGGATTTCCGGGAAGACCCAACACGATCTGGGGCCGGCCACTGTCCTGTTGGCGGGTGGCGACCAGGATCGGCTTGCCCGGCTTGATCGCCACTCGCCAGAAATCGATCTTCGCGCCCCACGCTTCCAGCGCTGGCTTTATCAGATCATGATCGCCCACCGAAGCGCCGCCACTGGTGACGATCAAGTCGGCGTCCTCGGCTCTGGCAAACGCGGTAGCTAGCGCGTTCAGAGTATCAGGCACCGGGCCCACTCGCGTCACCTTGCAGGGCAGCATTCGGGCCATGCCCGCCAGCATGATGCCGTTGCTTGCAGGTAATTGATGTGGCGCGCAATTTTCAGGATCGTCGGCGAGTTCATCACCGGTATCGAGGACGAAGACCGACGGCGGGCGATGTACCGCGAGATATTTGTGCCCAGCGCTGATCGCCAGCGCCAGCTGCGCCGGCCCGATCCTATGTCCGCGGGCCAGAACCTCCTGCCCATCCTTGAAATCCAGGCCCCGCGGTCGAACGTGCTTGTGAGGCGGAACTGGGGCTTCGCCTGAAAGTGTGAGAACATCGCCGGTCCGCGCGATATCCTCTTGGAGAATCACGGCATCTGCTCCGCGTGGCAGCACCGCCCCAGTCGATATACGTGCCGCTTGGCCCGCTTTGACTTCGCCGGAGAAGGGCCGCCCGGCCGCGCTCTCGCCGATGACTTGCCACGGCCCCGCCATATCCTGCGACGTCACGGCATAGCCATCCATGGCCGAAAGGTCCGCGCTGGGCTGCGTGCGCCGCGCGATCACGGGCCTGGCGAGGAAGTGGCCCAGCGCACCTTCCATGTCGACGTGCTCGACCGGCATCGGACTTACCAAGGCGAGCAGGCGCGCTTGCGCTTCTTCTAGAGAAGCAGGGGGTGTGCGGTTCACGCGCGATCCGCCAGCCAGTGTCCGGACTTGCCGCCGCGCTTCTCGATCAAGCGCACGTCTTCGATCACCATGGCCTTATCCAGCGCCTTCGCCATGTCGTAGATGGTGACGAGGGCGATGGTGACGGCGGTGATCGCTTCCATCTCGATGCCGGTCTTGCCGGTCAGGGTCGCCGTCGCGGTGGCGCGGATGGCGTCAGCTTCGAAAGCGAAATCCAGGTTCACCGCGTCGATCGCCAAGGGATGGCACATCGGGATCAAGTCTCCGGTGCGCTTGGCCGCCATGATGCCGGCGATCCGCGCGGTGCCCAGGACGTCGCCCTTTGGCGCATCGCCCTGCTGGATCGCCGCCAGCGCCTGGGTGCTCATGCGGATACGGCCGGACGCGCGGGCCAAGCGCTGCGTGTCTGCCTTAGCACCCACATCCACCATGCGCGCAGTGCCATCACTATCGATGTGAGTGAGAGACTTGCTCATCGGCGGTTGCCGCAGTTGCCGGTGTCCAGAGTGAACATCCCGAGGGAAATCTTCAGCTTGAAAAGTCGAGCAATGCTAGGGCGATGGATCATTTTCATCATGAACTCATGCCACAAGCTTTTGCTGTAGGACAGAGGCCGCCGTTAACTCCCCGATAGGAGTGTCCGCGTCGCGGCCGCAACATCGTTCTTGCGCATCAGGCTCTCACCGACAAGGAATGTTCGCACGCCGGAGTCTGACAGCCTCTGCAGATCGTCGTTTGTGTTGATGCCGCTTTCGCTGACCAGCAAGGTGCCGGCCGGAGCGAGGGATGCCAGCCTCTCGGTGACGGACAAATCCGTCACGAACCGTTTCAGGTCACGGTTGTTCACACCGATCAACCGTGATTTCAAGCGAATAGCACGTGCCATTTCATCTTCGTTGTGAACTTCCACCAGCACGTCCATGCCGCGTTCGACGGCCGCCGCTTCGATCTCGGCCATCTGGCCGTCTTCCAGCGCAGCCACGATGATCAGGATGGCATCTGCACCAATCGAGCGCGCCTCTGCCACTTGCCACGGGTCGACCATGAAATCCTTGCGCAGCACCGGCAGTTCACAAGCCGCGCGAGCATCCATCAGATAATCTTCATGGCCTTGGAAGTATGGCGCATCGGTAAGTACGGAGAGACAAGCCGCGCCGCCGTGCTGATACGCAAGCGCATGTTCCGCGGGACGAAAATCATGGCGGATCAATCCCTTGGATGGCGAAGCTTTCTTGATCTCTGCGATCAGGGCGAAGCCTGAAGACGCCTTTTCTTCCAGTGCGGCGCGAAAGCCGCGTGGGGCGGACTGCTCGCTCGCGCGGGCATCCAGATCGGCGATCGTGGCAAAGCCTTTGCGCAATGCCACTTCTTCGCGCTTGGTGTCGCAGATCTCAGTCAGTTTGTCAGTCATGCGGGTCTCGCTGTGCGGAAGCGGCTCAGGCGTTCGTGGTGGCGATCCAGCAATCGAGCAGGGCCTTTGCCAACCCCTTGTCGACCGCTTCCGCCGCTTCTTCAACGCCGTCTCGCCAGTCCGCCGCCTCGCCCGACAGGATCAAGGCGGCGGCGGCGTTGAACAATACCGCATCGCGATATGCCCCTGGCTCACCGTCCAGCAGACGGCGCAAGGCCGCGGCATTGTAAGCCGCATCGCCGCCGCGCAGTTCTTCCAGCGAGTGGCTGGGCAAACCGGCATCAGCTGGACTGATTTGCGTTGCCAGATCGGGAAAGCCGAGGGCGGAAACGACGCTGGGGCCGTCGATCGATAGCTCGTCCAGACCTTCCTCACCGCCGACGACGATAGCGGAAGTCATCCCCACCAGAGCCATCGCGTCGCGATAGATGGGGACGTAGATGGGGTTGGCAACGCCGACCA
>NZ_CAXYKL010000300.1:0-4168 GCF_964277725.1 uncultured Novosphingobium sp.
GTCAGCGTGTCTCGACTACGCTCGACACGAACGGGGTAGGAGGTGTGCGAAAGGGAGGCGAAGAGGCTGCCCGCTCTACTTCACCCAGTCCAGCCCCAGCTCTTCGTACAGGTCCTTGGCTTCGGCCCAATTCTCTTCCACCTTGACGTGGAGGAACAAGTGGACCTTCTGCCCCAGGATTTCCGACAGTTCCTTGCGCGCCGCTTCACCGATGGCCTTGATCATCGCGCCGCGCTTGCCGAGCACAATCGCCTTCTGGCTATCGCGCGCGACGACGATCTGCTGGCGGATTTCCACCGAGCCGTCCTTGCGCGGGGTGTAGGCCTCTGGCCGCACCGCCGTATCGTAAGGCAGTTCGTCATGCAGCAGGCGGTAGATCTGCTCGCGCGTCACTTCGCCAGCCAGCAGGCGTTCGCTGGCGTCGGAAACCTGGTCCTCTGGGTAGTGCCACGGACCTTCGGGCATCAGCTGCGCCATCCGCGTCTTCAGCTCGGGCACGCCATCGCCGGTCAGCGCCGAGACGAAGAACACTTCCTCGAACGCGACCTTTCCGGTCAGTTCCTGCGCCAGCGCCAGCAGCGGTTCCTTGGCCGTTGCGTCCACCTTGTTCAGCACCAGGAACTTGCGCTCGGTGCGGTTGTTCAGCGTTTCCAGCAGCGGTTCCAGCTCATGCCGGCGTTGCTTGATCGGATCGACCAGTAGCAGGATCGCGTCGGCTTCCTGCGCGCCTTCCCACGCGGCGGAGACCATCGCCCGATCCAGCCGCCGCTTGGGCGCGAAGATACCGGGCGTGTCGGCCAGGATGATCTGCACCCGATCCTCGCCCGACGTGTCCAGCGCGATGCCCAGCAGGCGCGCGCGCGTGGTCTGCGCCTTGGCCGAGGTGATCGCCACTTTCTGGCCCACCAGCGCGTTCACTAGCGTTGACTTGCCTGCGTTGGGCGCGCCGATAACCGCCACCAAGCCACACTTTTCCGTCAACCGAACCTCCGCATGAATTCTTCGGCAGCTTGCCGTTCGGCATCCTGCTTGCTGTTTGCCGTGGCCTGCGCCTCGCCCACGCCCTTTACACAGACTTCGACGGTAAAGCGCGCGGCATGATCGGGGCCGGAGCGATCGATCAGTTTGTATTCCGGAGGCCGCCGCCGATTGCCCGCCGCCCATTCCTGCAGCGCGGACTTGGCGTGCTTGCGGCTGCCGGTGCTGCCGCTGACCTGATCCTGCCATAGGCGCCGCACCATGTCGCGCGCAGCATCGAAGCCCCGCTCGACGAAGCAGGCGCCGATCAGCGCCTCCATCACGTCGCCCAGAATATTATCGCTGTCCTGCCCGCCATCGTCACGCGCCTGCTTGCCCAGGCGCATGTGCGCGGCGAGGCCGATCTCCCGCGCCACTTGCGCGCAGACGGTGCGGCTGACCAGCGCGTTCAGCCGCTGGGAAAGCTTCCCTTCCGGGCCATCTCCGCGTTCGAACAGCCATTCGGCGATCGAGAGGCCCAGCACGCGATCGCCCAGGAATTCCAGCTTCTCGTAGTTGCGCTTCTCCCCGGTGCTGGCGTGCGTGAGCGCTTCCAGCCACAACGCGGGATCACGCGGGGGTTGGCCGGACAGGTCGGTCAGGAAAGCCAGCGCCTCGGCGGCCAAAGTCACGGCGCTATCCCCGGCGAACGAGGGATGCTTGGCGAAGCGATACTCAGAACGTGCCTCCGATCCGGCTCCACCGCGCGGCGGTGAACCAGGTCCACGGCTTCAGCCACTCCGCCCCGCCATTGGTGGAGAACATCATCACCGATGCCTTGCCGACCAGGTTGGCCTGCGGAACGATGCCGATGCCTTCACCCTCGATAGCGGGGAAGCGGCTGTCCAAAGAATTGTCGCGGTTGTCGCCCATCAGGAACATGTGGCCGGCGGGCACGGAGAACACTTGCGTATCGTCCTGCGGCTGGGTGCCCAGATCCAGCACATTGTAGCTTTTGCCGTTGGGTAGCGTCTCCCGGAACTGGGGGTAGGAACAGGCCATGCCGCCATCCGGTGTCTGCGCCTCGAACTCCACGCCATAGCAGTGCGTGTTGGCGGTCAGGGGCAGGATGAAGTTGTCCACCCGCTGCTTGGGCACGGCCTTGCCGTTCAGGAAAACCTGGCCGGCGCGCACTTGCACGGTATCGCCCGGCAGGCCGATCACGCGCTTGATATAGTCGATATCGTTGCCCGGCGGGGCCTTGAAGATCACGATGTCGCCACGCTCTGGCTGGCTGGCGAAGATGCGGCCCGGGATCACCGGCAGGCTGAACGGCATCGAGTATTTCGAATATCCGTACGACCACTTGGACGCCAGCAGGTAATCCCCATTCTCCAGCCGGGGCAGCATCGATTCGCTGGGGATGTTGAACGGCGAAAAGATGAAGCTGCGAAACACCACCACCAGCAGCACCAATTTAGCCAGGAAAACGAAGAAGTTCTCCTCCTTCTTCTCCTGGACGGGAGGCGTATCGGGCGCGCCGACAGGCTGGCGATCTGCGGCGGCGGCGTGGGGATCGGTCATCGTGATGTCCATGTTGCGCGTCATGGCTTCCGTCAAGCCGCGCGCGTGGGGGAAAGGCCCGGCAACGGTGCCGATTTCGCACAAGATCGGCCTTGGCGTTCGCAAGTGCAACAGGCATAACCGCGCCCGATTGCGGGGCCGGATGGCCGGAACGAACAAGGACAGGGCATGAGCGAGGCGACCGGATCGGTGTGGAAGACGCTGGCGGATTTGCCGCGGCCCACCTTGTCGGAATTGTTCGCGCAGGATCCATCCCGGCTCGACCAACTAGCAACGCGGCTCGACCTGGGTGAAGAAGGCATCCGGTTCGACTGGTCGAAGACGCACCTGGACGCCGCCCACATCGACGCGTTCCTGAAGCTGGCCGACGCTGCGGAATTCGCAGAGCGCCGCCGGGCGCTGTTTGCAGGAGAGATCGTCAACGCGACGGAGGGCCGCGCGGCCGAGCATACCGCGCAACGCGGCGTGGGCCGGGATGAAAGCGTGGCGCTGGCGCACGGCTATCATTCGCGCATGGCCGCCATCGTCGAGGCTATCCATCGTGGCGCGATGGGCGAGGTGAAGCACCTGATCCACATCGGCATAGGCGGTTCCGCGCTCGGTCCGGCGATGGCGGTCAACGCCTTGGCGCGCGACGGGGCGATGGTGGACGTGCATGTCGTGTCCAACATCGACGGGTGCGCCTTGGAAGCGGCGTTTGCCGCGTGTGATCCGGCGACGACGATGCTGGCGGTCGCCTCAAAGACGTTCACGACGACGGAAACCATGGTCAATGCCGAAAGCGCCATCGGCTGGCTGCGTGAGAATGGCGTGGACGACCCCTATGGCCGCATCGTCGCGCTGACGGCGGCGACGGACAAGGCGGTCGAATGGGGCGTGGACGAAACCCGCATCCTGCCGTTCTCCGAAAGCGTCGGCGGGCGTTACTCGCTGTGGTCATCAATCGGTTTTCCGATCGCGATGGCGCTGGGCTGGCCTGACTTTGCCGAGATGCTGGAAGGCGCCGCGATCGTCGACCGGCACTTCCGCGACACCGACGGGATCGACAACCTGCCGCTGCGTGCCGCTTTCGCCGACCAGCTATACACCCGCCTGCGCGGTTGCCAGACGCGGGGCGTGTTCGCTTATGATGAGCGGCTTGGCCTTTTGCCGGATTACCTTCAGCAGCTGGAAATGGAATCGAACGGCAAGTCGGTGACGGCGGACGGCGCGCCGGTGGATGGGCCGACCGCGCCGATCACCTGGGGCGGCGTGGGCACCGACGCCCAGCATGCGGTGTTCCAGTTGCTGCATCAGGGCACGAACCTGGTGCCGGTGGACTTCATCGCGTCGATCGCGCCGGGCGACGATCTCTCGCCCGATCACCACCGCATCCTGCTGTCCAACTGCTTCGCGCAAGGCGCGGCATTGATGGCGGGCAAGGCCAGCGACGATCCGGCGCGCGCCTATCCGGGCGATCGTCCTTCGGCCACGATCCTGCTGGACGATGTTTCGCCCATCAGCTTCGGCGCGCTGATCGCGTTTCATGAGCATCGCACTTTCGCAAACGCGGTGCTGATGGAGATCAACCCCTTCGACCAGTTTGGCGTGGAACTGGGCAAGGAAATCGCAAAGCAGATCGAGAAGG
>NZ_CAXYKL010000301.1:0-2537 GCF_964277725.1 uncultured Novosphingobium sp.
CGACCTTCTCGAACCGGCGCTTCAGGCCGGTGAACCGCTCGACCGCGCGGATCGCGTCGATCAGGGGCACGCCCGCCGCCACGCTCGCGCCGATCGCGGCCAGCGCGTTGGAGACATTGTGGCGGCCCGGCACCGACAGCCGGACGTGATAACCCGCGCCGCCGGTGATCAGGTCGAACGAAATCGCGAACGGCTCGGGCTTCAGCGCCTCGGCGACCAGATCGCCCGCGCCCTCGACCGCGAAGGTGGTGAGGTTGGGGATGTCGGCCAGTAAGGCCGCCGTCTCGGCATCGCCTGCATTCGCCACGACGTGCCGCGCCCGGGCGGCGAACCCGCCGAACAGGTCGCGCAATTCCTCCAGCGACTTGTGATCCAGGCTGACATTGTTCAGCACGGCGATGGCCGGATTGTAGAGCGCGATCGAGCCGTCGCTTTCGTCCACCTCGCTGACGAACGCCTCGCCGCCGCCAACCAGCGCACTGGCGAAGGGGCTGCCGGGCGAGACGAAATCCTTCATCACCGCGCCGTTCATCGCGGTCGGATCGCGCCCCGTTTCGTGCAGGATGAAGGCGATCATGCCGGTGACGGTCGACTTGCCGCTGGTCCCCGCCACGCCGATCGGCAGGCGGCTCTCGTTGAACAGGCTGGCGAGCATCTGCGCCCGAGTGGCACGGGTGCAGCCCAGCCGGTTGGCGGCGATGATGTCGGGCACCGTCTCCTCGACGGCGGCGGAGGCGATGACGAGCTGGTCGGGAGACACTACGCCCGACCCGTCCTGCGGATAGAGCGCGATCCCGGCGGCGCGCAACGCATCGAACTTGGCCGCGACGCGCCCCTGGTCGAGCCCTCGGTCAGAACCGGCTACGGTCTGCCCACGCGCGCGCAGGATCATCGCCAGCGGCATCATCCCCGATCCGCCGATACCCACCAGAAAACAGGATTTGCCGTTGGTCATGGGCCCACGCTATCGGCGAGTTGGCGGCACAGGGCAATGCCCGGCCGGATAGGGCTCCAAGGGGACGCGCTGAAATGAAGATCGGAATCCTCGCCCCCGCCAGCATCGGCAATCCCGCCGCCGAAGCGCCGGTCGGCGCCTTTGCCGCCATCGCCTATCCGGGTGTCGACCTGATCTTCCACCCGCAATGCTATGAGCAGGACGGGCATTTCGCCGGGTCCGACGAACGCCGCGCCTCGGCCTTTCTGGAGTTCGCCAACGATCCCGGCATCGACGCGATCTGGTTCCTGCGCGGCGGATACGGATCGAATCGCATATTGTCGCGGGTCATGCCGAATCTGAACGCGGCGGCGGGGCACAAGACCTATATCGGCTATTCCGATCTCGGCTTCGTGCTGGCGGCGCTCTATGCCCGGCGGATCGGGCGGCCGGTGCATGGACCGATGGCGAGCGATATCCGCCGCCAGCAGGGCGACGTGACGGTGGCGCGCTCGCTCGGCTGGCTGGTCAGCGGCGACCGGCAGGGGCTGGAGCCCGGGCTCGACGGGCGTCCGGCGGCGGCGTTCAACCTGTCGATCCTGTCCGCGCTGATCGGCACGCCCTGGCTCCCCGACCTGACCGACCATGTCCTGATCGTAGAGGAGGTGTCCGAGCATCTCTATGCCGTCGACCGGATGCTGTTCACCATGGCCAACGCCACCCAGCTGAAGGGCGTGGCGGGCATCCGCCTGGGCGCGGTCAGCAATGTGCAAGCGAACGAGCCCGAATGGGGCGAGACGCTGGAATTCATGATCCAGCGCTGGTGCACCGAAATGGGTGTGCCCTATCTGGGGCGGGCGCGGATCGGTCATACGCAGGACAATCACCTCGTGCCGTTCGGGATCGCGTGAGGGAAGGCGATGAAGGCATGGCGCTTGGCCCATGCATCGCACGGACCGCTATGGCGCAGACAAACTTGCCCTCGTGAATTCCGGTCTTCGCCACCGGCACCGCCGGGTCGTATCGACCTGTCGCCTGCGCCCATCGACGGCAAGGTAACGATGACGGCGGCCTACCCAATCGATCAATAGGGAGCGGCCAGGCCGTACGATATCGGCAATCCGGGCAACTTCGCCAACGACCGCGAAAAGGTGTCCGAAGCCGGGCGCAAAGGTGGTCAGGAAAGCGGCGGCAATCTCAAAAACGATCCCGAACGCGCGGCCGAGGCCGGGTCAAAGGGCGGCCAGCAAGATTGACGCCCGGGTCCTGAACCGTGCGGCGGCGGTGGATACGGACCACCGCCGCTCTTTTTTATCGCGTGGCACCTTTAAAAAATTCGGTAAGGCAATGCGTTAACCAATTCCGACTAGCCGGGGGGCATGGAAATGCGCAAAATCTGCAGCGGATGCCGCGACGGTGTCGATTTCGAGATCCCGTTCACGATGGCGTTCCAGCCGATCGTCGACACCATGACCGGCCGCCCCTTTGCCTATGAGGCGCTGATCCGGGGCCTCGGGGGCGAGGGCGCATATAGCGTGTTGTCGCAGGTGAACGAGGCCAACCGCTATTCCTTCGACCAGGCGTGCCGGGTGAAGGCGATCGA